>JAZRJO010000229.1:0-3341 GCA_045645825.1 Acetatifactor sp.
TGGCAAATGCTGAGATCAAGACCATGATCAATGCTTTTGGCTGTGGTTTTTCAGAAGGATATGGTAATGACTTTGATATCAGCAAGTTTCGTTATGACAAGATCGTGATCATGACGGATGCAGATGTGGACGGGTCACATATTTCCACCCTGCTTTTGACCTTGTTCTATCGTTTTATGCCGGAACTTATTTATGAGGGACATGTATATCTTGCCATGCCCCCTTTATATAAAGCCATGCCAAGCAAGGGAAAAGAAGAGTATCTGTATGACGACAAGGCTTTGGAGAGATATCGAAAAACTCACAAAGGCACCTTTACCCTGCAGCGTTATAAAGGTTTGGGTGAAATGGATGCGGACCAGCTGTGGGAGACTACACTGAATCCGGAGACACGTATGATGAAGCTGGTAGAAATTGAAGATGCACGTATGGCTTCTGAGGTAACAGAACTGTTGATGGGTACGGATGTGCCGCCCAGAAAAGCATTTATCTACGACCATGCCACTGATGCCGAACTGGATATTTAAGGAGAAAACCTATGAACGACAGAATCATAAAAACAGAATATTCGGAGGTCATGCAGAAATCTTTTATCGACTACGCCATGAGCGTTATCATCGCCCGTGCGCTGCCGGATGTGAGAGATGGCTTAAAGCCGGTACAGAGACGTACCCTTTATGATATGCATGAACTGGGCATCCGCTATGATCGTCCCTATCGTAAAAGTGCCCGTATCGTGGGAGATACCATGGGTAAATACCATCCTCACGGCGACAGCTCCATTTATGATGCACTTGTAGTCATGACACAGGATTTTAAAAAAGGACTGGCACTGATCGACGGCCACGGTAACTTTGGCAACATCGAGGGTGACGGTGCTGCGGCCATGCGATACACGGAAGCCAGACTGCAGAAGATCACCCAGGAAGCTTTCCTTGCCGATCTTGACAAGGATGTGGTAGACTTTATGCCTAACTTTGATGAGACGGAGAAAGAACCCACTGTTCTTCCGGTTAAGATTCCCAATCTGTTGATCAACGGTTCCGAAGGTATTGCAGTAGGTATGGTCACCAGCATCCCCCCTCACAACCTTTCAGAAGTGATTGACGCCACCAAGGCTTATATGTTAAATGAGAATATTACCACCAGAGAACTGATGCGTTATGTGAAAGGACCGGATTTCCCCACAGGCGGTATCGTGATCAATGAAGACGAGCTTTTGTCCATTTATGAAACCGGCGTGGGCAAGATCAAGGTACGTGGGAAAGTGACTTACGAAAAGGCTAAGGGTGGTAAGACCAATTTGGTCATCACCGAAATCCCTTATCCCATGATTGGCGCCAACATCTCCAAATTCCTGATGGATGTAGCGGCTTTATCAGAATCGAAAAAGACCCAAGACATTGTGGACATCTCCAACCAGTCCTCCAAAGAAGGCATCCGCATCGTCATCGAGCTTCGTAAAGACACCGATGTGGAGAACTTTACCAACCTTTTGTATAAAAAGACCCGTTTGGAAGATACTTTTGGTGTCAACATGCTGGCCATAGCAGAGGGACGCCCGGAAGTCATGGGCTTAAAACAGATCATCAAGGCCAATGTGGACTTCCAGTTCCAAGTTGCTACCAGAAAATACACTAATCTGCTTGCCAGAGAAATGGAAAAAAAGGAGATCCAGGAGGGATTGATCAAGGCCTGCAACGTCATCGACCTGATCATCGAGATCCTGCGCGGGTCCAAGGACCGTCAGATGGCCAAGCTGTGCCTGACCGAAGGCAAGATCGACGGGATCAGATTCAAATCCAGAGGATCCAAAATCATGGCCCAACAGCTAATGTTCACCGAGAAACAGGCCAACGCCATTCTGGAAATGCGCCTGTACAAATTGATCGGCCTGGAAATAGAGGCTCTTATCAATGAACACGAGGAAACCATGGCCAATATCTTCCGTTACGAGGATATTCTGGAACGCAGAGATTCCATGGCCCAGGTCATCATCAACGAGCTGGAAGCCTTCAAGAAAGAATACAGCCGCCCCCGCAGAACCCAGATTATGAACGCAGAGGCTGCGGTTTATAAAGAGAAAGAAGTGGAAGAGACTGATATCTACTTCCTGATGGACCGCTTCGGCTACGCCAAGACCATAGATATAAACACCTACGAGCGCAACAAGGAAGCCGCTGACACCGAATTCAAATATGTATTAAAATGCAGGAATACCGGCCGCATCTGCCTGTTTACCAACACAGGCCAGCTGCACACTATCAAAGCCATGGATCTGCCAAACGGCAAATTCCGTGACAAAGGTATTCCCATTGACAATGTCAGCAACTTCAGCTCAGAAAAAGAGCAAATTGTCTACATCACCAACCAGACCGAGATCAACCTATGCCGCCTTGCATTCGTAACCTCCCAGGCCATGGCCAAGATCGTAGACGGCGCCGAATTCGACGTAGCCAAACGCACCGTAGCCGCCACCAAGCTTAGCGAAGGCGATGAAGTAGTTAGTGTCATGGCCCTCCGCGACCAACACCAGATCGTCCTTCAGACCCACGAAGGTTATTTATTAAAGTTCGCCCTGGACGAACTCCCCGAAAAAAAGAAAGCCGCCATCGGCGTCCGCGCCATGAAGCTTTCCACCAAAGATCACGTAGAGTCCGTCCACTACCTAACTCCCGGCAGTGAAACCCTTATCACCTACAACGATAAACATCTTTCACTAACCAACATGAAACTAAACAAACGCGACTCCAAAGGCACCAAACCCCGCCTTTGACCAGTCCGGAAAGGAAACATTATGAGAGTAATAGCCGGTACAGCCAGAAGCTTGCCCCTTCGTACTCCGGAAGGTGCTGACACACGCCCTACCACGGATCGTATCAAGCAAACCCTATTCAATATTCTGCAGCCCTACATCCCTGACTGTGTCTTTGTAGACCTGTTTAGCGGTAGCGGCGGCATCGGCATTGAGGCATTAAGCCGTGGCGCCCGCAAAGCCTATTTTATCGAGAATGCCCCGAAAGCACTTTCCTGCATACAAAGCAATCTGGCATTTACAAAATTCACAGAACGTGCTATTGTATTAAAGCAGGATGCATGTGCGGCTGTAGGAAGTATCTTTGAAAAAGAAGTTGATGTTATATATATGGATCCGCCTTATGGTCAGGAAGTCGGAGGCCAAGCGGTCTTAGGAAGACAATACTCAGGAACAACTCCTTGGCTCACAGAACGACATGGCTACGATCCGACTTATTATTAAAGCAGGATGCATGTGCGGCTGTAGGAAGTATCTTTGAAAAAGAAGTTGATGTTATATATATGGATCCGCCTTATGGTCAGGA
>JAZRJO010000230.1:0-5009 GCA_045645825.1 Acetatifactor sp.
AGCCGGGTGATGTGGTGATTCTTACCAATTGTGAAGAACAGGATAATCAGCTTCAGAATATGATTGCCCGTTTTCGGGCAGTTCTGCCAAGGAAGACACGGGTAGTCAATATCCGGGAATATCCCTTTAGGGGAGGATGCCTTGGCTGTTTTTGCTGTGCAGTTTCCGGAAAAGTGTGTCTATGTAGACGGTTTTGATGATTTTCTGCGCAATGACATACAGACTGCGGAGGCTATTATCTATGCCTTTTCTATTAAAGACCACTCTATGGGAGCTTCCTTTAAATTATATGATGACAGACAGTTCTGTAACGGTCACCGCACTGTGACAATGGGCATGCCCATGGGATACCTTGTCAGTGGTGATTACAGCAGGGAATTTAACCTGCAGATGATCATAGAAGGACGGGCACAGGTGGGAGGCAACTTCTTAGCCGGTGTAGCCACTGATGAAAAAGAACCGGACAGAGAAATTGACCGTATGGCTGAGTCTCTTTGCTATGCTCTTGCACACAAATATGTGCCGCCACAGAATTTCTATGGTATCGGCGGAATGAAGATTTTCCGGGATCTGATCTGGCTGATGCAGGGAATGATGAAGGCAGACCATAAATTTTATAAAGCCCATGGCCAGTATGATTTCCCTCAGAAGAAATGGGGTACCATGCTGAAGATGTATCTGGTGGGTGCTTTAATATCCTCTCCCAAGCTAAAGGCCAAAATGGGAAATGCCATGAACGAGGGTATGCTTGCACCATACAAGAAGGTACTGAGTTGCGATTCCCGCGGCGTGCCTGGCCGACGTGGGAATTGTAACGGTACTGAATGAAATTGGGGAGAAAAAGTAAAAAGTACTTGACAATGGATTAGCGCACTACTATAATAAAATAAATTAAATAGGTCTAAAAGACGATGACGGAGACAGTACACCTATTCCAAAGTCACAGAGAGCCGCGTAAGCTGAGATGCGGTACCGGTAGAATTTGTGTAAGATCCCTCCCGAGTTGCAGCACCAAAGCCCCGGGCAAGTAGATGCTGACGGATTCCTCCCGTAACAGAGGACGCATATGTTGGTATGTCGTAAATGGGATGTAAGTATAGCTTCTGCCGTTTGCGGTAGAAGCTTTTTTGAACGAAGATTCACGATGGGTATCATCCTTCAGGGCAGCCGGCTGTGTGTACAGACCGGCTGCCTTTGTAAATGGGCAAACAATATTATATTGGCAAAAAGAGGAGAAGTACATGAACGATACGATTGAGATCAGATGGCACGGCCGTGGAGGCCAGGGCGCAAAGACAGCGGCACTTTTGCTTGCTGATGTGGCTTTTAAAACAGGCAAATATGTACAGGGCTTTCCGGAGTATGGTCCGGAGCGTATGGGAGCCCCCATTACAGCTTATAACAGGATCAGCGAAAATCCCATAACCATTCACTCTAACATTTACGATCCCGATTTTGTGGCAGTGGTAGATGACAGCCTTCTGGAGGCCATAGACGTGACTCACGGTCTGAAGACCCAAGGAGCCATCGTGGTGAACACTCAAAGAAGCAAAGAGGAGATAGTTACGAAGCTTCGTGGGTATGAGGGCAAGGTGGTAACATTGGATGCCAGGAAAATCTCCGTTGAGGCACTGGGCAGATATTATCCCAATTCCCCCATGCTGGCGGCTATGGTGGCAGTGTCAGGCGTCATGGAGAAAGAGACATTTCTGAAGGAAATGAAGGCTTCCTTTGAGCATAAATTTGCCAAGAAGCCTGAGGTGATAGAGGGTAACATGAAAGCGCTGGAGCTTACGTTCGCGGCGATCGAAGGTGAAATTTGAGAAAGGATAGAAACAAATGAAAGCAATAGATATCAATGAGAAAAGCCCCTGGCAGCATATTACAGAGGGCAATCAGATTTATGAGCCTGCCACATCCAGGCAGTTTTGCACCGGAGAATGGAGAACCGCTACCCCGGTGATGGATTGGGACAAGTGCAAACAGTGTCTTCTGTGTGCTCCGGTCTGCCCCGATTCTTCCATACCCGTCTGCGACGGCAAGCGACAAGAGTTTGACTACGACCACTGCAAAGGCTGCGGTATTTGCGTGAAGGTATGTCCTTTTGGCGCCATCACAATGAAGGAGGGCAAATAAATGCCGATCAGAGAGAGATTATCAGGAAACGAAGCAGTGGCATATGCCATCAAACAGATCAATCCGGATGTGATGCCGGCATTCCCCATTACTCCTTCTACCGAGATTCCGCAGTATGTGGCCAACTATATTGCAAACGGTGAGATCGATACAGAGTTTATTCATGTGGAAAGTGAGCACAGCTCCATGTCTGCAGCCCTTGGTTCTTCGGCAGCAGGTGCCAGAACTTTGACAGCCACATCTTCTTGTGGTCTGGCTCTTATGTGGGAGGAGCTGTATGTGGCAGCCTCCGACAGACTGCCCATCGTACTGGCTCTGGTCAACAGAGCTTTGACAGGTCCCATCAATATCAATGCGGATCATTCTGACAGTATGGGTGCCAGAGACAGCGGCTGGATCCAGATTTATGCAGAGTCCAACCAGGAGGCCTATGACAATTTCCTACAGGCCTTCCCTATTGCAGAACATAAGGATGTAAGACTTCCGGTGATGATCTGTCAGGATGGTTTTATCACCAGCCATGGTGTGGAAAATATTTTGCTGGAAGAAGATGATAAGGTGAAAGCCTTCGTAGGGGAATACGAGCCGGAGCATTATCTTTTAAATGCCAAAGAGCCTATGGCTGTGGGTCCATATGCCGTATCCAACTACTATATGGAGACCAAGCGGGCTCAGAGACAGGCTATGATCAACGCCAAAAAAGTAATCTTGGAAATGGCAGAGAAATTTGAAGCTATGACCGGCAGGAAATATGGTTTCTTTGAAAGCTATCGTATGGAAGATGCGGAGTATGCCATCGTCATCATCGGTTCTGCCGCAGGTACCTGTAAAGCAGCCATCGAAAAGATACGCGAAACCACCGGCAAGAAGGTAGGAATGGTGAAGATCAGAGTCTTCCGTCCGTTCCCGGAGGAAGAATTGGCAGAGGCTTTGAAAGGTATGAAAGCCATTGCGGTACTGGATCGTTCTGAGATGTTCTCCGCTACAAGCGGACCCCTGGGAGCAGAAGTCCGTGCAGCGTTATACAGTGCCAAATCCCAGGCAGAACTTGTAAATTATTTCTACGGATTGGGTGGAAGAGACATCACAGTGGAGGATTTTAAAGAGGTTTACGAGAAACTGGAAATCATTGCAGACACACACCGGATCACAGATATGTACAGTTACATAGGGCTTCGCAGCGCTGAGGAGGAATGAAATGGAAACAACATATAATTTCAAAGAAGTGATGAACAGACCGGAGCGACTGGCCCCCGGCCATAGAATGTGTGCGGGCTGCGGCGGTACTATAGCAGTAAGAGCAGTGTTAAGGGCCCTTCACCCGGAAGATAAAGCAGTTATCGGAAATGCCACAGGATGCCTGGAGGTGTCCACCTATATGTATCCCTATACTGCCTATGAGGACAGTTATATCCATAATGCATTTGAAAATGCAGGTGCCACCTTGTCCGGCGTAGAGACTGCATATCGGGTGCTGAAGAAAAAAGGAAAGATTAACGACAATTATAAATTCATCACCTTCGGCGGTGACGGCGGAACCTATGACATCGGTTTTCAGTCCCTGTCAGGTGCCATGGAGCGTGGCCATGATATGGTCTATGTCTGCTATGATAACGGAGCATATATGAATACCGGAACCCAGCGTTCTTCTGCCACTCCCCAATATGCAGACACCACCACCACACCTGCGGGAAAAGTATCTGCCGGTAAAGTGCAGATCCGTAAGGATCTGGCTGCTATCATGGCTGAGCACCACATTCCCTATGTGGCACAGACTACCTACACAGGCAATTTTAAAGACATTCACACCAAGGCAGAAAAGGCAATTTACACACCCGGGGCAGCTTTCTTAAACGTTATGTCACCCTGCCCCAGAGGCTGGGGATATGACCCTTCGGAGCTGATGAATATCTGCAAGCTGGCAGTGGATACCTGCTACTGGCCTATGTTTGAGGTGGTGGAAGGCAAGTGGAGACTGACCTACGAGCCCAAAAAGAAATTGCCCATCGAAGACTTCCTGCGCCCCCAGAAGCGTCTTAAGCATCTGTTTAAAGCCGGAAATGAGGAATTGATCGTGCAGTTCCAGGCGGAAGTGGACAGACGATGGGAAGAGCTTGCGGCTAAGTGCCGATAGGGCCTTTAGAAAGAAGGAAGTACCATGAATTTATATATCATGCGGCACGGAGAGACCGACTGGAACAAGCAGGGAAAGCTTCAGGGCTCGGTTGATATTCCTCTGAATGATTTCGGCATTGAACTGGCGGAGAAGACAAGGGATGGATTTCAAAGAGAAGGAATCACTTTTGATAAGGTCTTTTCCAGCCCATATATCAGGGCGCATAAGACTGCAGAAATTATTGTAGGAGTTGCGGATATCCCAATTGATGTCCAACCGGATATCAGAGAAATGAACTTTGGCGTACATGAGGGAGCCTGCGTTCGAGATCTTCGCACCAATCCTGCCTATGCCCGGTTGAGCAAGTGTTTCGATGATCCGCTTCATTATGAGCCGGAAGGGGATGGAGAAAGCTATGAGGAAATATTTGCCCGGATAGGAAGATTTCTGACAGAGCAAATATTACCGCTGGAAGGGCAGTATGAAAATGTACTGGTGGTTTGCCATGGCGGTGTGCTCAGAGCTTTTATCAGCATCATTAAAAAGATGCAGCTTGAGGATTTCTGGACCATCAGCCAGCCTAATTGCAGTGTGAATCTGGCCAGAGTTCATGGCGGCCGGATTGAAATGGTGGAAGAAAATCACCTGTATTATGAATTTCAGGCAGATGAGAAGAGAGGATTTGTGTAAAAATCTTATTTACCATCTTGACAAATCCTTGCGAAAACGCTATATTTATCATTAAGTCAAGACATGA
>JAZRJO010000231.1:0-13998 GCA_045645825.1 Acetatifactor sp.
AACACCATCCGTCAGGGTGGTGTCAGCGATGACTACCTGGTGTATGATAGTGATAAGGATGCAAGACTTGGTGTGTATTACTACGAAAATGGTGCTTACCCCAGAAAGCCCAGAATCGTATATGACAGAAAACATACTTCCGTAAATAAGATAGCCCTTGATGACTATGATGACAGTATGTACAGTGCCACCAGGTGTTTTCACACCAGTGGAATCACCCTTGCTTTGAGCCCTCAGGTAAGAGAAGTGGCAGTGGAAATGATCAAAAGATTTAAATCCGATGGTGCTATCATTTCCTTTGATGTAAATTTCCGTGGAAATCTGTGGACCGGCTCAGAGGCCAAAGAATGCATCGAAAGCATCCTGCCCTATGTGGATATTTTCTTCTGCTCCGAGGATACCGCGCGGCTGACTTTCTTAAAAGAGGGTGATGTGCGGTCTATTATGAAGAGCTTTACGGAAGAATATCCGATATCCGTGGTGGCTTCCACACAGAGGATTGTGCATAGTCCGAAAAGACATACCTTTGGTTCTATTATGTATAGTGCAAAAGAGGATATGTTTTATGAGGAGGAACCCTATAAAGATATTGAAGTGGTGGATCGTATTGGAAGTGGTGATGCCTATATATCCGGGGTGTTGTATGGGTATCTGGCTGATGAAGGGAATTGCCGGAAAGCGCTGGAGTATGGCAATGCCATTAGTGCACTGAAGAATACCATACCCGGGGACTTGCTTTGCACGGATTTGAAAGAGATTGATGTAATCATCAAGGAGCATAAGTCTACAGGGCGGATCGCAGAGATGGATCGATAGAAATAATCATAAATTTTTAGCAAATTAAGTTGCCATGTCTTCCGAGATGTGGGATAATGTAGCATAAGGGATTAGGTGTGCAGAAGGTGATACACCGACTTTCCTATATGCTACTTTTATTTTGAGGAAGTAAAATGAGTGATAAAAGTCGGAATGATATCGGTAAGCAGATCCGTGAGGCGGTGCAGGGAGCGCTGGTGAGCGGTGATTTTAAAGAAATGAATCAGATTATATCGGAGTCGGTGAATAAAGCGGTAGCAGAGGCAAGAAAGCAGACAGGCCGGACCACGTTCAAGGAAACGAAACAGGATGCTTACAGAGTAAAGCAACTCCCTCGCATTAAGACTAAGAAGGTTGGCAATGTGGCAGGAGTATTGCTTACGGTATTTGGCGGCATCGGAACCGGTTTGGCATCCATTGGAGTGTTGGTGGCGTTGATCCTGTTTTTTGCGAAAGGTGTGGTATTACCGCTTGTAGGAGCGTCAGCGTTTTTGTTTGGCTTTATATTTATGATAGACAGAGGATGTATGAGAAGGAATCGGATCAAGCGCGCGGAGCGGTATGCGGCGCTCTGTGGAGGAAAAAGTTATATTGATATCGAAGAGCTGGCTCGGCAGATGGGCAAGAGTAAGAAGCATATCCTGAAGGATGTGAAGAAGATGATCAAGCTGGGGATTTTCCCGGAGGGGCATCTGGATGCACAGGAGAGTTGCCTGATCTTGGATGATGCAACGTTTAGGGAGTATCTGAAGCTTGAGAAGGAACGTAAGGCATTGGAGATGGAAGAGAAGGTGGCCCGTATGCAGGAGAAGCAGAAGGCCACAGGAGCGTATGTGATGCAGGAGACACAGGCCGGCCAAGATGTCCAAGGAACTTTAGGGACAGAAGGGATAGATGACCCGGAGCTTGCAGCCCTGATCAAAGAGGGCAATGACTGCATCAGGAAGCTGCGCAAGATGAATGAAGATATTGAAGGCGAAGTGATCTCTGCCAAGTTGTCTTCGTTAGAGAATCTGTTGCAGGAGATTTTTGACCGAGTAAAGGAGCATCCGGAACAGATGCCACAGATGCAGAAGTTTATGAATTATTACCTGCCTACCACCTTAAAGTTGGTGGAGGCCTATGGGGAATTTGATGATGTAAGTGTGCCGGGGGCAGATATTGCTTCGGCAAAGCTTGAGATAGAGAAGACACTTGATACGATCAATCAGGCTTTTGCAGAGCTTTTGAATAAATTGTTCCGCTCAACAGTCTATGATGTGACCACGGATGCCCAAGTGTTGCAGACCATGTTGGCCAAGGAAGGATTGACAGGGAATAATGACTTTAAACAAGGATTATAAATAAGAATTTCAGGAGGAGCAAACGTATGAGCAAAAATTTAGAGGAACTGTTACAGGAAGCACCCACACTTACCTTTGAACCATTTGAGAAACAGGAGGGCGAGGCACAGACCGTTCCTGCTGTGGTAAAAGAGCCTGAGGAAGAAGAACTCCGGGTGGTATTAAGTCCCGAAGAGCAGCAGATGGTAGATAACTTTGCGGCTCAGATTGACCTGACCAATACCCAGATGGTACTGCAGTACGGCGCCGGCTGTCAGAAAAAGATTGCTGATTTCTCAGAGACGGCGCTTAGTAATGTGCGTACCAAGGATATGGGCGAAGTGGGCGAGATGCTGACAGATGTGGTGGCACAGTTAAGGGATTTTGAGGATGAGGAGGAGAAAGGCTTCCTTGGTCTGTTTAAGAGAGGCAGCAATAAGCTGGCTAACATGAGAGCAAAATATGATAAGGCAGAAGTCAATATCAATAAGATCAGTCAGGCCCTGGAGAAACACCAGGTAGTTCTTTTGAAAGATGTGGCCATGTTAGACAAAATGTATGAGCTGAATCTGAATTATTACAAAGAGCTGTCCATGTATATTCTGGCAGGTAAGCAGAAACTGGAACAGGCACAAAAGGTGGAATTGCCCACACTGCTTGACAAGGCACAGAAAAGCGGATTGCCGGAGGATACTCAGGCTGCCAAGGATTTTTCACAGATGTGCAATCGGTTTGAGAAGAAGATTCATGATCTGGAACTGACACGGACAGTATCTTTACAGATGGCACCCCAGATCCGTATGATCCAGAGCAATGATACTACCATGTCTGATAAGATTCAGTCTACTTTGGTAAATACCATTCCTCTGTGGAAGAATCAGATGGTCATTGCCATCGGTCTGAATCATTCTACTGAAGCAGCCAGAGCCCAGCGTGAGGTCAGTGATATGACCAATGCATTGTTAAAGAAGAATGCGGAGGCCCTGAAGGCAGCTACCTTGGAGACTGCCAAGGAAGCAGAGCGTGGCATTATTGATATCGAGACCCTGCAGGCCACCAACCAGACCCTGATCAGCACCTTCGATGAAGTGATGAAGATTCAGGAGGAAGGCAGAGAGAAGCGTAAGAACGCAGAGATTGAGCTTCGCAGGATCGAGAACGAGATGCGCGATAAGCTGTTGGAAATGAGCGGTCAACGTCCCACTGCCTAAGGAGGAATAATATGAAATATGTGGCAAAGTCATCCAATGAACTTCGCACATTACTTCGCTCTATTGATCACAAAGGATACCCTGCCTATAAATCATTGGCAGGGTCCTATCAATTTGGAAGCTATGTGTTGGTGATCGATCATGTGCAGGGAGATCCTTTTGCATCTCCTTCCAGTCTGCATGTGGAGGTTCCTCATAAAAATGCCGGTTTTCCGGCGGAATATTACGAAAGAGACTGTTCCAGGATCGCCCTGCAGGATTATCTGACCAGAAGATTGGCGGAGCGGTTTGAGGATTATAATTTTAAGGCTAAGGGTTCCGGTAAGAGTGGCCTTTTGTCCATCACCAGATGTGGTCAGGAGGTGCTGGAGCGAAGTGCCTGTCAGATTACCAAGGAAGGGATCCTTGCCCGGTTTCATGTGGGATTTCCGGCTTTCGGTCGAACCATTAATGCAGGGGAGCTTGAAAAGATTTTGTTTGATTTTCTGCCACGTAGTGTGGAAAGCAGCTTGTTTTACCGTAGGCTGGATGGGCGGAAAGTCCGGGATGCCGTGTGGCTTTCAGAAGATCAGGAGGCCTTGCGTAACATCTTAGCCAAGGAGAAATTGGTTGCTTTTGTGGCCAATGGCAGTGTTCTGCCCAGAAAGAGTGGTATCTCAGATCTGCCGTTAAAAGGAGCTGTGGCATTTCAGTCTCCTAAGTCTATGGAAAGAACATTTACCCTCCCTCATAAAGGGGAGATCACAGGTATGGTTATTCAAGAGGGGATCACTTTGATCGTTGGCGGTGGTTATCATGGTAAATCTACGCTTTTAGAGGCTTTGCAGACAGGCGTGTATGACCATATCGCAGGAGATGGCAGAGAATTTGTGGTGACAGATGCTTCTGCGGTGAAGCTTCGTGCAGAGGATGGACGCAGCATCCGGAATGTGAATATTTCGATGTTTATCAATGACCTGCCAAATGGCAAGGATACCACTTGTTTCTCCACACCGAATGCCAGCGGCAGTACCTCCCAGGCAGCAGGGGTACTGGAAGCTGTGGAGGCAGGAGCAGGGTTACTTCTGATTGATGAAGATACTTCTGCCACCAACTTTATGGTCCGAGATGATTTTATGCAACAGGTGATCAGCAGGGAAAAGGAACCTATCACACCATTTCTGGAGCGGGCGGTGGATCTGTATGACAAGGCCGGAGTGTCCACGGTGCTGGTAGCCGGAAGCAGTGGGGCATTTTTTTACATCGCGGATAAGATTCTACAGATGGATTGCTATCGGCCTGTGGATATTACAGAGCGGGTAAAAGCCATGTGTGCAGATCACAAGGCCCCCAGAATCCAGGCGCCGGATTTCAAGGTGCCGGAATTTGCGCGCGAGATGCCTGGGAAGGCTAGCCGTGGCCGTGATAGTCGCCACGAACACATGAAGGTGAAGACTTTCGGCCGTGACAGCTTCTCTCTGGATAAAGAAACGGTGGACATTCGCTACGTGGAGCAGCTTACCTGTTCGGAGCAGACCAATGCCTTGGCACATATGATGCGTTATGCTTTGGAACAGCTTTCCGGAAAAAATATGACACTGTCACAGGTGGTAGATCAGATCTGGAGTATTCTGGAAAAGCAAGGTTGGGAGCCATTTTGCACATCCTTCGTACCTTGCGGACTGGCGAAACCCAGAAAACAGGAGTTGTTTGCCTGTTTTAACCGATTCCGGGGGTAATTATGATGTACAGCAGAGCTTATATAGAGATTACCAATATTTGCAACCGTAATTGTTCCTTTTGCCCCGGAACTGTCCGGGACAAACGCCGGATTACCATGGAGGAATTTCACCGCATTATAGAGCAGTTGCAAGGGGTAACGGAATATATCTACCTTCATGTCATGGGAGAACCTTTGACCCATCCACTTTTGTCGGATTTTATCAGATGTGCCAAAGAAAAGGGATTTAAGGTTGCGATCACTACCAATGGATCCTTGTTAAGACGCTGTCAGGAGGAGCTTTTGAATGCGAAACCTTACAAGGTCAGTATCTCCGTGCATAGCTTCGAGGAGGGCACATTAGAGAACTACCTGGATTATCTGACACAATGCATGGAATTTGCCGGGTTATCCTCCAGGAAAGGAATTCTTACAGTATTTCGCTTGTGGAATCGGGGATATGATAAGGGCAGGAATGTGGATACGCTGGCCATTTTTCAGGACTTTTTCCGGGAAGAGTGGAAAGAGGGCAGCAGGGGCTTTCGCATCCGGGACAAGCTTCATCTGGAATATGGTGACCGCTTTGTGTGGCCGGACATGGAGGCCCCGGAGGGAGATGATCAGGTCTTCTGCTATGGCTTAAAAGATCACTTTGGCATCCTGTGCGATGGAAGTGTGATTCCTTGTTGCCTGGACAGAGAAGGTGCTATTACTTTGGGGAATATTTATGAGCAGCCGATCAAAGAGATTCTTGCAAGTGAGAGGGCGGTAAAGATAGCGGAAGGATTTCGCAGGCGTCGGGCAGTGGAGGAACTTTGCAGGAAGTGTGGGTATGCCAGACGGTTTTAAAGAGTTTTTAGTACAGCTTAAAACAGCCTTCTTTTGCATTGCGGAAAAAGCTTAAGAGGGCTGTCATAAAAAGGCTGCTTTAAGTAGGCAGATGGGTAATTTATTGTTCCATCTGTCTGCCCAGAAATCCGGCAGCGGACAATAAAAGTTTTTGTTCTACCTCGCCCATCTTACCTTTCATATCATCCTCCAATAAAATCACAGAACCAATCACATCGCCCTCGCAGATGATGGGGGAAATGGCTTGGTGATGATATTCTTCGGAGGCTTCTTCACTGACTGTAATAAAATTTCGGTCTCCTTTCGAAGCTATCACATGTTCACGGTTGCTGATTTTCTCTTCTAATTGTTTGCTGATTTCCTTGCCCAACAAGGTCTTGCAGCCTCCGGCAGTTGCGATAAACTGATCTCTGTCCGTGATGAGTGCGGTGTGCCCGGAGACCTGCGCAAGACTCTCCGCATATTGCTTGGCGAAAGTGGTCATCTCGCCGATGGGAGAGTACTTCTTCAGAATAATCTCACCTTCCCGGTCAGTAAAAATCTCCAGCGGATCACTTTCACGAATGCGCAGCGTCCGGCGAATTTCTTTGGGGATGACGATACGACCTAAATCATCTATACGGCGTACAATACCAGTTGCTTTCATATATAAAAATCTCCTTTTACAAAAATTACTCTGTGAGTATTATCTGTAAAAGGAGAAATAATATACCAAGGTGTAGTTTTTCTTTATATCAATTCTGCTTTGTGCACCGTTAGATGTTCGCAAAAAACGCTACGATGATATCCCAAACAGGTGTCAGTTCCACCAGCACAGGTACTAAGATCAGAGAGATAACGGACATCACCTTTATGAGAATGTTCATAGCAGGACCTGCAGTATCCTTCAGAGGATCGCCCACGGTATCGCCGGTAATAGATGCCTTATGGGTTTCACTGCCTTTGCCGCCGAAGTTGCCTGCTTCCACGTACTTTTTGGCGTTATCCCATGCGCCACCGGCGTTTGCCATAAACACAGCCAACATAATCGCGGACACCAAGCCGCCCACAAGCATACCGCCCAAACCTGCCGCGCCCAAAATGATGCCTACAACAATAGGCGCCAAAATTGCTAGCAGACCAGGGGCAACCATCTCACGCAGAGATGCTCTCGTGGAGATGTCGATGCAGCGGTTATAATTGGGCACGCTCTTGCCGGTAAGAATATCCGGGTCATTTTTAAACTGGCTGCGAACCTCTTCTACCATTTTGTTTGCAGCTCTGCCAACAGAACCGATAGTCATGGCGCTGAACAGATACGGCAACATCGCGCCGATCAGAAGACCCACAAGCACACAGGGATCGTTCAGATAAATGTTGAAGTCAGAAACACGCACCTTCACCGCTTCAATAAAAGAAACGATAAAGGCAAGAGAGGTCAGAGCAGCAGAGCCGATGCAGAATCCCTTACCGATAGCTGCCGTTGTGTTGCCGACAGCATCCAGCTTATCAGTGATACTGCGCACCTGATCGGGCATGCCGGACATCTCCGCAATACCGCCGGCATTGTCAGAAATCGGGCCGTAGCCATCAACGGATACTGTGATACCCACGGTACAAAGCATACCAACAGCTGCAAGGGCAATACCATATGCGCCTCCAAAGAAGTAAGACAGAGCAATTGCCAGCCCCAAGCAAGCAATGGTCATCCAGGTAGAGCGCATACCCACGCCTAAACCTGCGATGATATTGGTTCCGTGTCCGGTTTGAGACTCCTTGGCGATTGCCTTAACGGAGGCAAACTCGTCAGATGTATATAATTCTGCCACAAAGCCTACGCAAATACCTGCGACAAGACCTGCAATAACACAGAACATATACTTATACTCTCCTAAATAGAAGACAGCCAGCAAAACGGAAGCAATCACTACAATTGCAGTGGCGATATATGTAGAAATATTCAGAGCCTTATGAGGATCTTTCCAGTTACGGGCACGGACAATCATTACAGAAATCACGGATGCCAGAATTCCAACACCGCAGATAAGAATTGGGAGCAAAACATGTTTAGTGGAAAGACCGGTAAACAGCGCCATAGTAATGCAGGAGATAATAGCACCCACATATGACTCGATAAGGTCAGAACCCATACCTGCAATATCCCCCACATTATCGCCAACGTTGTCAGCAATAGTGGCAGGATTCCGAGGGTCATCCTCGGGGATGCCGACCTCCAACTTACCCACCAGGTCAGCACCCACATCAGCTGCCTTGGTATAGATACCGCCTCCCACACGAGCAAATAAAGCGATTAAAGAGCAACCAAGGCTATAACCGGTAAGAATTTGCACCGGTGCATGAACATCGTTTGTAATCAAATAAACCACCAAGAATATGCCAACAAGACCCAAAAGACCAAAGCCGGCAACAGAAAGCCCTAATACGGCACCGCCGCTGAACGCCACCTTGAGTGCGCCGGACATGCCCTCGTCCTTGGCTTTAATAGTAGTTCTTGCATTTGCCTTTGTCGCAATTGCCATACCCATCCATCCTGCCAAGGCAGAGAAGAATGCGCCAATCACAAAGCAAATTGCGGCCTGCCAGCCAATCCCCTCTGCACCCCGAAGCACAGGAATCAAGCCTAGCACTGTAAGCAATATGCCTACGACAAAGACATATGGTATGATGATCTTATATTCACGTAAAAGAAATGTCATAGCACCGTCGTGAATATAGTCCTGAATTTCCTTAACTCTTTTATCGTCGACTTGCAGATGGGACACCGTGCGAAACAACACAAACACATAGAACAAGGTAATTAACGCCGAAAAAGCAACAAGTAAAAGAGGAAAGTAAACTGTTTGTCCCATAATAATCTCCTTTTAAAATAAAATGATTTTTATTATACTATAATTATGTACAAACTTCAACAGTTTCTAGCAGAAAGTGGCATTATCTTTATGATGCTTTTTGTTGTAGAGTTGCTTGTAAAGGATGGTCTGCCATAGAAACGATCAAGAATTTGTGAATTGTGGGAATTTATACTGTGCGAATTTACTTTTAAGGGTAGTTATGATATTATGGAGTAAAGGAGATGACGTTGTGTTAAGCATAATGAAACAGTCGCTAAAAAATTTTAATTATAAATTATTTCTTGCCCTAATGTTTTTAGGCTTTGTGCCGACAGTTTACACGACGGTCAGGTCTTTTTTGATTGGTCAAATGCCAAACGAGTGGGCCTTTTCTATTGCAGGTCAACTTTCTTGGGTGAATTTGTTTTACGAAATCTTGAACGAATCAATCATTTTGCCACTTTTCTTTTTTGTTGGAAAGGTGAAAGGCAACAAAATAGAATTTTCAAATCGCATAAGAACAGGTATGCTGACCTCCTTTTTTGTTTATACTATCCTTTTCGTAGTTTTGTTTATATTTGTTAAGCCGCTGCTTGTGTCTATGGCAACAGATTTAACAATTATAGAAGAATCGGCACAATACATAAGAATTGAATGCATTGCAAACATTTTTGCTTTGTTGACACAAATTTCTTTGGTAGCGTTAGTTACTATAAATAAAAGTAGATATCTCTATGCACTTACCATAGCACGGTTGGTGATTTGCCTTGTCCTTGATGTTTTTCTTGTTTCAACTTTACCGTTTTCCCTTAATTTAGGTGTCAACGGAATAGGTTTTTCAAATATAATTGTTAATATCCTTCTTTTTGCTGTGTCAGTTTATCTTCTTTCAAAAGAAAAGATTGTAGTTTTTAAAAAGACAAAACTCAATTTCTTATGGATAAAGGATTTCTTCAAAATTGGTGGCGTATCAGGAGCGGAATCCCTTGTGCGAAACCTTGCTTATATGGTAATGATTTCGCGGATGGTAAATGTAGTGGGTGAACAGGGTACATATTGGGTTGCCAATAATTTTATTTGGGGTTGGTTGCTTTTGCCCGTGTTACAATTGGGCGAGCTTATAAAACAAGAGGTTGCAACTAATAAAGATAATATCCGTAAAAAATCAATAGGATATTTCTTTGTCACTGCAACAATTTCTGTTTTGTGGTTTATTAGCATACCACTTTGGAAACCATTTATGACAAATATTTTAGGTTTTAGTGATGTAGATAAGTTGTTTCATCTTGTTTTGCTACTTGTTGGATTTTATGTTTTATATGCTTTTCAAAATGTATTTGATTCCACATTTTACGGGGTTGGAAAAACAAATTATATGTTGTTTGAATCAATTGTAACAAATACATTTTATTATGGTGTTGCATTTATCCTTTACATAACAAATCGATGGGCTCCAACATTAACAGGAATAGCATTATTGTTTGGCATAGGCAACGCTTTTGATAGTATAGTTTCGTTGTTAGCGTATATCTACTACTTAAGAAAAGAAGAAATAAATTTGCTCAAGATATAAAGCAACGTTATATATTGCCAAACAAAATATAAGGAATATAAAACACTACATGATTACTTCGGGCGTGAAGGCAATAGGGTAATGAAACGTTTAAAAAGCCTGACCCAGAGTTAGTATTATCAGGATACGTGGAGGTGTAGAAGTATGTTGATCAGAAGAGCAGAAGAAAGAGATTTAGATGGGATCAACAGTCTATTGTGCCAGGTACTTATGGTACACTACAATGGCAGACCGGATCTGTTTAAGGCAGGTGCCAAGAAGTACACAGATGAGGAACTGCGAGAAATATTGATAGACGATGGAAGACCTGTTTTCGTAGGTGTGGATGAAGGAGGAGCTGTAATGGGATATGCTTTCTGTATGTTCCAGCAGCACTTGGGGAATAACATTCTTACAGATGTTAAGACCTTGTATATTGATGATCTGTGTGTAGATGAACGCATCAGAGGACAGCACATTGGCCGACAGTTGTATGAATATGTGGTGGACTTTGCAAGGAGCAGTGGCTGCTATAATGTGACTCTCAATGTCTGGGCCTGCAATGAAGGAGCAAGAGCGTTTTATGAAAAATGTGGCCTTGTGCCGCAGAAGATTGGTATGGAGAAGATTTTGTAATTTTTAAAAGCCCTCGCAGGAAGCTCTTAGGTACTGGAACCTATGAATGTCTTCCTGTAAGAGCTTTTTCATATTATTTTTCCCCCATTTTGTCTAACAAATCAATTTTAATGTCAAAAAGTTTTGGAGACAGATCCACATACACTTGATGGGGGTTTACAAGGCGCTTGGTTTCATCCCAGAGAGTGTCCATCTCTTGTTTGCAGTATTCCCTGATCTCCATAACCTTAGGAGAAGTGTATACACATTCACCCTTGCTGAAAATCTGCTTCATGAGAGGGCGTAAGGTGTAAGAGCCTCCTTTTAGCTTAGTCTTTTTCCAAGGCTCTAACGGGTCGAAGAGGAGCAGATCCTCAGCTTCGTCAAAGTGCTCTTCCACCAGACAGATCAAATCGGCCTTGATCTTGCCGCTTTCTTTTTCATAAACACGATAAATCTTCTTATCGCCGGGGTTGGTCACTTTCTCAGAATTCTCTGACAGCTTGATCTTAGGGATAAACTTGCCATTTTCACCCATGATGGCAGCCAGCTTGTATACACCGCCGAAGGAAGGGTTGTCCTTGGAAGTGATCAGGTTGGTACCCACTCCCCAGGAGGTGATGGCAGCACCCTGGGTCTTTAAGCTGTCGATCAGGTACTCGTCCAAGTCATTGGAGGCAGAGATCACCGCATCCCGGAATCCGGCAGCATCCAGCATTTTTCGGGCTTTCTTGGACAGGTAAGCCAAGTCGCCGCTGTCTAAGCGGATGCCGTAGAAGGCCAGAGGAATACCGGCCTCTCTCATTTCTGTAAAGACCTTAATGGCATTGGGAACACCGGATTTTAAGGTATCATAAGTATCTACCAACAGGATACATGCGCTGGGATACATATTGGCATAAGTCTTAAAGGCAGTATATTCATCCGGAAAACTCATGATCCAGCTGTGGGCGTGAGTTCCTTTTACAGGCACATCAAAAAGCTGCCCTGCCAGCACATTACTGGTTCCTACACATCCGCCGATCATGGCTGCTCTGGCCCCATAGGTGCCTGCATCAGGTCCCTGGGCACGGCGAAGACCAAATTCCATGATTCCGTCTCCACGGGCTGCATGGCAGACTCTGGCTGCTTTTGTGGCGATCAGACTCTGATGGTTAATGATATTCAAAATAGCGGTCTCCACCAGCTGGGCTTCCATAATAGGCGCGATCACCTTGATCATAGGCTCTCTGGGGAACATTACAGTACCTTCGGGAATCGCGTAAATGTCACCTGAGAATTTAAAGTCTGGAAGATAATCCAGAAACTCCGGCTCAAAAATTCCAAGAGATGCCAGATAATCTATGTCTTCCTTCTCAAAATGAAGTTCCTTAATATACTGGATCACTTGCTCCAGTCCTGCACAGATAGCATAACCGCCTCCGCAGGGATTCGAGCGATAAAAAGCATCAAAAATAACGGTTTCATTCCGGTCTTTATTTTTAAAATAACCTTGCATCATGGTCAATTCATAGAGATCCGTTAGCAAAGTAAGATTCTGACGATCCATATTTCCTCCCGTTCTGCCGCCGGGCGGCATATTGATTAAACAGCCGGATTGACATGATAGCTGTGATTACAAGTATCATAAGCCAAAGTAATGGCAAAGTCAAGGAGTTTTGTGCCGGTTTTTAGGGGAAATGCTTCATTACCCCTTGACAAGTGCAGCAAAACCGCTTAAAATTGACATGATTAAGACATAGTAAAAAGCCATGACGAAGACAGTAGCCGCCTTTTGAACGTTCAGCGAGCCGGTGTGGGTGTGAGACCGGTACCAGTAGGAGAGCAGGTGAAGATCACTTTCGAGCTGCACGGGCCAAAGTTGTAAGATGAGTAGTCCCTGCCGGTATTCCTCCGTTAAAGGAAACCATATCGTTCCTTCGTAGGGAGCCGTATGTTGTAACAGGTGGTATAACGAGCGTAAGCCTCGTCCTTTTACAGGACGGGGCATTCTTTTTTTAGAAAGGAGTACAAAGATGTATCAAAAAGTATCTACAAACCTCAACTTTGTTGAGAGAGAAAAAAACGTTGAAAAGTTTTGGAGAGACAATGACATTTTCCGTAAAAGTATGGAATGCCGCAAGGAGGGTGAGACATATACTTTTTACGATGGACCGCCTACCGCCAATGGTAAGCCACATATCGGTCATGTGGAGACCCGTACCATTAAGGATATGATCCCCAGATATCGTACCATGAAGGGTTATATGGTACCCAGAAAGGCCGGCTGGGATACCCACGGTCTGCCGGTAGAATTGGAAGTGGAGAAGCTTCTGGGTCTGGATGGCAAGGAGCAGATTGAAGAGTATGGTCTGGATCCTTTTATTGACAATTGTAAGGAAAGCGTTTGGAAATATAAGGGTATGTGGGAGCATTTCTCCAATACCGTAGGTTTCTGGGCTGTCATGGATGATCCTTACGTAACTTATCATGATGACTTTATCGAGTCCGAATGGTGGGCATTAAAGACCATTTGGGATAAGGGCCTTTTGTACAAGGGCTTTAAGATCGTGCCTTACTGCCCTCGCTGCGGTACCCCTCTGTCCAGCCATGAGGTGGCACAGGGTTATAAGGATGTAAAAGAACGCTCAGCAGTGGCACGCTTTAAAGTGGTTGGTGAGGATGCCTACATTCTGGCATGGACCACCACACCCTGGACTTTGCCTTCCAACGTGGCACTTTGCGTAAACCCCAATGAGACCTACGCAAAAGTAAAAGCAGCAGACGGCTATACCTATTATATGGCAGAAGCACTTCTTGAAACCGTGCTTGGCAAGCTGGCTGACAAGGAGAATAATGTTCCTGCTTTTGAAGTACTTGAGACTTATACCGGTAAGGATCTGGAGTACAAGGAATACGAGCCTTTATTCCCCTGGGCTAATGAGACCTGTGAGAAGCAGCACAAGAAGGCATTCTTTGTGACCTGTGATACTTATGTTACACTGACAGATGGTACCGGTGTAGTACACATTGCGCCTGCTTTTGGTGAAGACGATGCCAATGTGGGACGCAAGTATGATCTTCCTTTTGTACACTTTGTGGACGGCAAAGGTGAGATGACCAA
>JAZRJO010000232.1:0-2040 GCA_045645825.1 Acetatifactor sp.
GTTGCAAAAGAAAATGACATTGGTACATTTACAGTGGATGGAATCACCGAGCCGCACCCGTTTCATGTGGTTTATACGCAAAACACAAGCGCAAGAAATTACGCGGAGCAGTTCTTAAAATTTGGATAAAATTATCACCCCGCTTTTGTACGGCTTCGTACGAAAGCGGGGTGTTGTTATAGTCTTTGTTGCATTGGATTTTTCTCGGTAGTTTCACTTTTTCCATACACCTTTTATACACCTTTTGTACACCTTTTTGGCATTGAGATGCATGGAGTTGCGTGAAGATACATTTTAGTCAAAATCCCGAAAGTCCTTGTGCCACAAGGGTTTTATCGGGATTATATAGATTTATAAAGAGTTATGAAATTCGGTCGCTGAGCAACGATACCTAATTTCATATATTGTAAAACTCCTTCGTTTTCTGTTATTCTTATGTATAGCAGGGTGGTAAGCTTTGAAACTCTAACCATACAAGTTTAGCACAAAATAATTAATTATTCAATATCGTTTCAATATTTTTCCTTGATGGTTTTTGCTGTGAGGTTTTATTGCCTGAGATCGTCTAATAGGTGAAAAGAGAAATAAAGGAGGAATTCAATGGACAGCGGGATGGACAGCTACCGCCGCTTCTTAAGTGGGGATAACAGCGGATTGGAAGAGATCATCTGCGTGTACAAAGACGGCTTAATCCTGTATTTGCACGGTGTCGTCAATGATCTACAGCTTGCTGAAGAGCTGACGGAGAATACATTCGTAAAGCTGGTGGTCAAGCGCCCCCGTTTTTCTCAGCAGTCTGCTTTCAAGACGTGGTTGTATACCATCGGCAGAAATACGGCTATCGACCATCTGCGGCGAAGCAGGAAAGCGGAACTGCCCTTAGAGGATTGCCTGCAGATTTCAGATGAGGAGGAAGGGCTGGAACAGCGGTACATACAGCAGGAAAATAAGATCATGGTGCATCGCTGCATTAAGAAGCTGAAGCAGGAGTATCAGCAGGTGCTGTGGCTTGCATATTTTGAGGGCTTTTCTTATAAGGAAATTGCCCGCATCCTGCACAAGACCACCCACAATATTGAAACGATTGCTTACCGTGCACGGCAGGCGTTAAAAACAAAACTGATTATGGAGGGATACGAGTATGAAAACTTATCATGAAATGACGGAAAGTGTACTTCAAAAAGCAGGCACAGAAATTGTTAAGAAAGAACGCAGACGCAGAAATGGTGTATTCATTGTTGCGTCTGGTCTCTGTCTGGCGCTGCTGCTGACAGTGCTGGGCATGGGACTGGAGCAGCCTCCGGAGATTTCGCCGACTCTGTTCGATGAGCAGCCCGCACTTTCCGTAGATGCGACCAAACAACCGGAAGTCAATGTGGATGCTACCGGTATACCCCCGCAGGTTGAGACGCAGGCTAAGGTGAAGATCACGTTTTTGAGCAATATCGAGAAAACGGTGTTTCAAGGTGTGACGCTTCCTCTTGACGCAAAGATACGGGTTCGCGATATTAGAGGACTTAGCAGAGAGGAAGTAAGTAAGGTACTGGAGGAAGAAGAGGCTATTGCTGATAATGTTTTATCGTTTGGTAATGCTTACACTGCTGTATGGGATTTTCAGAATATGATCATATCTTTTACCAGCCGTGGTTCCATAACACTGGAATTTGATGATTCTACCACTGTTTTGGGTATCGATGTCGTAACAACGGAAGTGGGCAGTGTAGTTATGTCTGTTGGCTCTAATGAGAAAAGACCAGACGGTGTTCCAGAGGGTATATACTGGCCAAATGCGCGTATAGTGTATTTAGATTGGAAGCTTTCTCACAAGTCTATCCTTGCGCTGGATGAGGATCCTACAATTCCATTGGAGTCTTTCCGCGATACGATCACAGCAACAGTCCATTATGCTGATGAAACCGTAGAAATATATATTTTTGACATCGCGGTCAATGAAGAAGGCCAGATCTTTGTGACCCAGCGGAGCATCCCGACTACTGCAGCATAAAGTTTTCCGCGGGCTGTACCGGAAGTATTCAAAGG
>JAZRJO010000233.1:0-3357 GCA_045645825.1 Acetatifactor sp.
GAGCGGGAGATCGCAGAGCGCCTGGCCATTAAGTTTGGAGCAGACAATATTTTTGACTATATCGAACTGACACCGGAGATTGGTATTTATGAGATTGCCATTCCTGACAAGTGGGTGGGCAGGAGTATACTGGACTTGTCCATTCGGACCAAGTATCATATCAGCGTACTGGCCACCAAGAAAGGGACGCAAATCTATCCTTTGCCACATCCCAATCATGTGTTTGAGGCAGATGAGAGTGTGATGGTGATGGGAACTTTTGAAGATGTAAATAATGTGAAATAAAGATTGCCTGTCAAAGAAAAACAGCTGCAGCAAATTGCCCGTTGGGGGTTTGCGGCAGCTGTTTTATGGTCTATCTGTTTTGTTAAAAGTTCAAACTGAAATTACAGTTTAAATCCAAAATAACGCACTGCATTGTAATAGGAGATGCCCTTCACGATCTCTTCCAGAATATCGAAATCTTCCGGGAATTCCCCATTCTCTACCCAGTTACCGATCAGGTTGCACAGGATTCTGCGGAAGTATTCATGTCTGGTATAGGACAGGAAGCTTCGAGAGTCAGTGAGCATGCCCACAAAGCCGGACAGGTTGCCTAAGTTGCCTAAGGAGATCATTTGATCGATCATGCCGGACTTGTTATCATTGAACCACCATCCGCTGCCCTGCTGAATCTTGGCAACAGCACTGGAATCCTGGAAGCATCCTAAGATAGTGCCGATTGCCTGGTTATCATTGGGGTTTAAGCTGTACAGTATGGTTCTGGGTAGCTGCTTAGTTTCGTTCAAGGCATTCAAAAAGTCTGCCATCTGTGCAGAAGGAGCATAGTTGTTGATGCAGTCAAAACCGGTATCCGGACCTAATTTTTTATACATCAGCTTGTTATTGTCGCGCTTTACGCCGTAGTGAAGCTGCATGGTCCAGTTCATTCTGTGGCATTCACGTCCCATAAATACCATAAAGGCAGTCTTATACTTAGTCTCTTCGTCCTTGGTAAGCACTTCGCCGCTTAGTCTCTTTGCAAAAATGGCAGTCACTTCTTCCTCAGAAGCAGGAGCGTACATCACATATTCCAAGCCGTGGTCAGATATATTACAGTCCATGGAGGCAAAGAATTCCATGCGGTTTGTCAGGGCGGCTTTCAGCTCTGCAAAGGTGGTGATCTTGGTATCTGCTACTGCGGCAAGCTTGGCCACATAGGCGGCAAAGTCGGGCTTTTCGATACTCATGGCCTTGTCAGGTCTCCATGCAGGAAGTACCTGTACGTCAAAACTGTCATCTTCAGCAATGGCCTTATGCCATTCCAGAGAATCGATGGGGTCATCTGTAGTGCAGATCAAGGTCACATTACTCTGCTTGATCAGATTACGCACACTCATAGAAGGCTCTTTTAATTTGGCGTTACACAGGTTCCACACATCGTCAGCAGTTTTCTTGCTAAGTACACCGGTGTAACCGAAATATTTGCGCAGTTCCAGGTGACTCCAGTGAAACAAAGGATTGCCGATGGCCTTGCCCAGGCATTCTGCCCATTTACAGAACTTCTCGTAATCGGAAGCATCGCCGGTGATATACTTTTCCTCAACGCCGCAGGAACGCATAAAGCGCCATTTGTAATGGTCGCCGCCCAGCCATACCTGGGTAATATTGTCAAATTGCCGGTCTTCTGCAATCTCTCTGGGATTGATGTGACAGTGATAATCCAGTATCGGGGTAGTCTCGGCATAGTCATGATACAGCTTCTTTGCTGTTTCGGTTTCTAACAAAAAATCTTTGTCCATAAATGCTTTCATTTTGGCTGTCCTCCATTATTATCATGTTATTTTTGTTTGGGGTGTGACGTTCCGCGCAAGATCAGCTCACCGGAGAAGATAGTTTTCTTCGGCATTTCATTGCCGCCAAGCACACCCATAAGGGTCGTGATCAGATGCTGGCATAGTGTCTCCAACTTATTGTCTATGGAAGTCAACTCCGGGTCACAGCAGTGAACCAGAAGTGAATTGTTAAATCCAATAACAGACAGATCCTGTGGCACCTGAAGTCCTATAGCTTTGGCAAACTTTACAGCTGAAAGAGCCAGACTGTCGTCAGCTGCAATGACTCCATGAAACGGCATACCGCTTTCGTAAAGCTTAAGCAGGTGCTTTGTCATACCGGGGATATCCTCGTGGGAGCCGTGGAAAAACTGGATCTGTTTGTCATCCTTAAGACAGTTATTGTCCATCATGGCAGCTTTGAAACCGGCCAGTTTCTTCTTGGCACTATAAGAGGTGGAACCATAAAAAAACAATAAATCTGTAACTCCATCTGCAATCATCTTAGAAGTGGCTTCGTACATGGACGCATAATCATCCGACAGAACGGAATACACATTTGGCGCAGAGAGCGAAGCGTTCAAAAGCATCACGGGAATCTGAGCAGCAGCATCTACAATATACTTATTATCTTCTTCCTTTTCATAAATAAAATTCGAACCGATAAGTACAATGCCATCCACTTTTTTATTGATCAACAGATTCATGGAATTCACCCTATTCTCAAGGTCATATCCGCAACAGCTCAAAAAACTGTCATACCCATTGGCACGCAGCTTCTGTTCAATATAGTAAATAGCTTTGGCCAGATACAGGTCGGAACTGTCGGCACACATGATGCCAATACTTTTCATGGTATTTAATCCCAACCCTCTTGCAAAGGCATTGGGAGTGTACCCGCACTGATTCATCACATTAAGTACCTTCTGCCTGGTAGCATCGCTGACACGGTGACTGCCATTCAGCACCCGGGATACAGTGGCGATGGATACGCCGGCTTTTTCGGAAATATCGTATATGGTCATAAGCAAACCCTCTTTATCAGAAACTGTGAAAGCAGTTTCATAAGCATAATAGAATTATAACCAATTTGAGGGAGATTTTCAAGGGGAGAATGTGGCAGGTTTACACATTGTTCACAAAATGTTTAGCACTAAAAAGCTTAAGAAAGGTTGAATATCTTATGGAAATCTGTTACAATTAACGATAGGGTTTGTGAAAGCTGCCGAAACAGCAGCGGATTGAGAGGAAATATGAAAGCATTTGAGAAAATTTTCGGAACACACAGTACCAGAGAATTGAAACGGATCACTCCCATAGTGGACAAGATTGAAGAGATGCGTCCATCCATGCAGGCCATGTCGGACGAGGAACTTAAGGGTAAGACCCAGGAATTTAAGAAGCGTCTGTCTGAAGGGGAGACTTTGGATGATATTCTGCCGGAGGCTTTTGCGGTTGTGCGGGAAGCGGCCAAGAGAGCACTGAATATGGAGCACTACAGAGTGCAGCTGATCGGTGGCGTGATCCTGCATCAGGGACGTAT
>JAZRJO010000234.1:0-2600 GCA_045645825.1 Acetatifactor sp.
CTCTCATAGCTTCAGCCCTCCTTTTTTATACAGGGCCACACCTAATATTCCTGCCACAATGACCATCAGGACCGTAGGAATCGGTGTAAACAATGCAAGCAGGAATGCTACTACTGCAATCCCATAACACAATCCGCTGACAAGCGTCTTCTTCGCCATAGTCACTACTGTACTTAACATCAGGGCACATACTACGATCTTAATCCCTTCTACCGCATGGGACACGATCTCATTGCTCATAAACTGATCCAGGAAAAGCGCCAGAATTGACACAATGATCAGTGACGGGCTGATCATGCCAAGGGTAGAAAAAATGGCACCGATGATTCCCTTTTTCCTGTATCCCACAAAGGTGGACACATTTACCGCAATGATTCCCGGCGTACATTGCCCTACCGCATAATAATCCATAAGATCATCCTCTGTTACCCAGCCATTTTTCTCCACCAATTCATATTTTAACATGGGCAGCATAGTCAGACCACCGCCAAAGGTCAGGCCGCCGATTCGAAAAAAAGTGGCATAAAGACTTAATAATTCTTTCACAATTCGTACTCCTCTCTCTATCCAATTCTTCCATATATTTCAAATTACCTTTTACCATTCTAATGGTTTTAGTGAAAATTGTCAATTTAATTCACGTCAAAAGATGCTCATAAAAAATTGAGACAGCACCAACTCTGGCAGCTGCCTCAACTTTCGCTATCAACTCTTCGAACTTACATAAATTTCCACTCTGCTCTGAATGATCTTTGCCACTTCCTGCGCGCTCTTCTGTCCTTCAAAGTAAGCTGCAGCCTCTTCCGCGATCATGCTATAAATCATCTCATCACCCGTAGTCACAGGCTTGGCCATTTTGATCATGGCCTTGATCTCATCCACTTCCTTTTGACTGGCCGCGTAAATATCTACATCCCAATCGTCATACCCCCAGGAAGTCTTAGGATACTGCAGTGGATTGCCCTGCTCGTCCTTGATGATCTGCCCCTTCTCATCATACTGATAATCCGGTGTGATGGACTCCTCAAACATTTTATCCAACTGTGCTTCATTGGAAGGGAAGTTCCAGCTACGCTCCTCATCATAATCTACCAGAATGTTTTCAATAAACTGCCACGCCCCATCCTTATGCTCACTCTTGGCAGAAATACCATACATCTCACTACCCATGACGAAGACACCTGCACTGCCGTCAAAGGTAGGGAAACCAATACTGGTGGTCTCATCTTCAAACATGAGGTTGTACATCTGGTACTCCTCCACCCGACTAAAGGACACCTGAGACAGCAGAATCTTCCCTGACTGTATCATGGTCGGCAGGCTCTCCTCATAGTCCCTCTCTTCCTCAAATCGGTTGGCAAATTCCAGCACCTGAATAAATTCAGGGCTTTCAAAATTGCATTTTCCGGTTGTATAATCAATGAATATATCACTGGCAAACTGCATGCACAGTTCTAGGGCACTCTCCTTGTTCACATAATGCATAAGGCTGGCCTTAGGATGGGCATCTGCCAGGGCGATCACATCCTGTAATGTCCAACCGGACTTTTCTCCCACCAGAGAGGTCTTTGCCAGCAAGGTAGCAATGTAGAAATACTTAGGCACTGTCACCTGTACTCCTCCCATGTTGTAGGCATTTAATACGCTGGGCACAAACGTGGATTTATTGGCAATGGTACTTGCCTCTAAGTAAGATGTCAAATCTTCCAGAGCCCCCTTGCCTGCCAGGTTATTCAGATCCACATTACTCAGGTCAATAATATCCGGACAGTCATTTCCCACGATATCCGCATTCAGACGTGCAATGGCATCCGAGTAGGTGGTCTCTGTCCACTCCACGGTATTGTCGATGTAGGTCCTGATCTTGATCTGATACTCCTTATTGGTCTTGTTAAAGTCTACTGCTGCCCTCTGCAGGGTGGAATTGCCCTCATGAAGAGTAGCCAGGGTCAGCACTTGCTTCTGTACTACTTTAGAAGCCTCTGTCTTGGTCAACAGTGTCAGTTCTGCACCATCCTCATAATTATTATAAAATACGGCGATCCGCCCATCAGGAAGCACAGTGAAATCCCTTGCATAATTCCCATCGATATTGCAATCGATCCAGTCCAACACCACGCCGGTTTCCTGGGTTGCCAGATCATATTCATATAGCTTGCCGGCACCGGAGATCAGAAGCTTCCCTTCCTCACCTCCCATAATGGTACCATTGGAATCCGGCAGTTTCCCAAAAGTCGCTCCCGGCACATCCGTGGCAGTATCGATTTCCACCAGTTCCATACCACTCATGCCGTATTGCATGATAAAAACTCTGCCGCCAGCCTCAACCATACCATTGATCCAGTCCGTATTGGTGGGGATGGTTTTCAGATACGTGCCATCCGCCCGAAATACATAGACCACATTGTTGGAAGATGCATATATCTTCCCTTCCCTGCTGACTACCGCATCCTGGATATAGCGGTTGTTCTCGTCCGTGAACGCTTCCCCGATATTCGTTGCCCACAGCTGATTTGCCCGGCTGTCATACTTGGCGATATAGATGGTATTGTCCTCATAGTCGTATTCTTTGCCCTCCACATATATCGGGTAAATATGCC
>JAZRJO010000235.1:0-2769 GCA_045645825.1 Acetatifactor sp.
CCATACGGATACCGCCGTAAGGCTGCAGGGAACGCTTGAAAGGCTTGTCAGTCTGGAAACCAACAATGGTCTCTTTGCTCTTGTCTAAGTAGCCGGGCCCATGGGAAGTAATAGTAGAAACAACCTTGGTGTCCATATCAAGAACGCCGCCTGCTTCTCTCTCCTGCTTCTGCAGCTCAAGTACCTGCGCCCATAAGTCTTTGGTGTTCTGTGTAGCGTCGGCAAGGAAGGACTCGTCGCCATCATAAGGATGATAGTTCTTCTGGATGAAGTCACGAACGTTGACTTCTTTGTCCCATTTGCCACGTACAAAATCTGATTCAACTGGTCTCATTTGAAATAGCCTCCTGTAAATTTTGTGATATTGGAAAAAGTTTATAATACTTTCAAGTTCCTGATTTTATTATATGAAAAATAGGCCTGATAGTCAAGGCTGGGAGTGTACTTTTTTAAGTACAGTACGGGAAAAGATACAATTTAAGGAACAGAACTTTTTAAGAATAACTTGCCAGATTGCGGGAAAAGTATTATACTAAAGATGCATGAAGTTATGTGTCAAGAGGACAAGAGGAACAAATGGAACAAATGGAACAAATGGAATAGAAAGGAGAATACCTTATGAGTAAAGTTACCAAAGACATGACAATCGGTGAAATCCTGAGAGCAAACCCCGCCGTGGCACCTGTTCTGTTGGAAGCAGGCATGCATTGCCTTGGATGTCCCTCCGCACAGGCTGAGTCCTTGGAGGAAGCAGCTATGGTTCACGGTATCGATATTGATGCTTTGATAGCAGCTATCGAGGCTGTATAAGTGATATAAGCCTATAAAAACGCCCCGGACAAGAGTCTGACCCGTAAAACGAGCAGAATTCCTGACCGGGGCTGTTTTATTGGCTGAAAAGATGAAAAACGAGTTGTTTCATGTCAGTGGGTACTGCAAGACAGCGATTGCAGGGCGCTTTCACGGATCAATGCTGCATAATGTTCCTCCAGATAAGATTGACCGGTGGTCAGATTCTTACAGAGGGAGCCGTATTCTGACAATACGTTGCTGATTTTGTTAAATTCTTCCAAAGTCATCTTGCCCTGAGACAGCACCAATAGATATTTGCCGGTATGCTCTTCCTTGTAAAGGGTACTTTCGCCGTAGTAAGATGCTCCGGTCACCTTCGCTGCAGACATAACTGCCCGGATGGAGTCCATTCTGAAGATGCGTTCCGTCCGGACGGGTGTAGGTGCTTTTTCTTCTTTGACAATTTTCCGGTTGTTCTCAGAAGAGGATTTGTGATTCTCTGAAAGCTTGCGGAACAATTCCATGACATCATCAGAGGCTTCTGACTGTTCGTTTGACACCTCGTCATATTCTTCATCATAGTCATCGCCTGAAGGGGCAAATCTGGAGAATCTGGTGTCCAGTTCCTCCGGGTCTTCTACTTTTGTAATAATGAGTACGATACATTCTGCGTTCAGCGGAATGGCTTCTATCATCAAGGGAATGTCTTCTGCTTCAAAGCCAAATTCATAATTGGCCTGCTGCATCATATCGCGAAACAGGCTTTTGGCCTTCTCGGTGCCGTAAGCAAGCTCGCTGATCTTAAGCTGTCGGCTGGCCAGGTCTTCTCTGGTCAGTGTGCAGCGAATCTGATTATCATTTACTTTTTCTATTTTCATAAGCAACCTTTCCTTTCTAAAGCCTTACGGCTGCTGAGTGGTATGCAATAGATTATTTTAACATTGGCTAAAAGTATATTATACTTTCGAACGTCTTAAGTCAAGAGGGGTTGTAAAGTTTAAATTTTTTTTATATTTACAGGTCTTGTCAAAGAGCAATATCTGGGATATAATGCAAGCAGAGATGTTTCCGGTAAACGGCGCCGGAGGGAGGTTTATGATATTCTCCTGCTTAGCAGGTCGGTGTATCACAGGAACGGATCGTTCCGTCTCGTCCTTAGAGGTTTGCTTTGGGGAATTGTGTTTCTATAGTTTCTGACGTACGTAGGAAGTATAGACAGTTGAACCGTTTGGCAGGCTTCGATATCAGAAGACTTAAGGTCCTGATATATTATATGTCAGATTTTTACAATCTGACATGGAGATATAAGGATGTCTTACAAGTGTACGTGCTTGTGTCAATACTTTATTCCACACTTTATTTATTTTAACGTTTATAATTCATTTTAGTCATTCGGGAAAGTATATTTTTTGTTTTTGCGCAGCCGCAGCATCTCTATAAGCAGGATATGGTGATTGTCAGTTTAGAAAGGCTTGGATTTAATATATTCACAAACACTTTTGGTCCGCAAGCCTGAACAGGAGAACAGATATGGGATGCCTCTCTTATGTGAAAACGTGTAACTCCTTAATTTTTTAAATTTGATGATGACGATAGCCTCAGAGTCTGTTATAATTATTTTGGACGATCCGTTTTGACGGCAGGCGTCTATGTTGCGCCTGCCGGGATATACCTGAAGTTTAGGTGTGCGAACACCTTTAGAATGACAAGAGAAAAGGGCAGAAAAGATGAAGAAAAAGATAATACCTGTATTGGTCGCTGTGTTTTTGATCCTGGTGATCGGAGCTGTAACGGTGGGGAGTATATTGTATGAAAAGTATTCATACTCCACGGAAACAGTAGATTTGGATGAATATTTCGGGGTGACCGGTGATCAGCTGGCAATTGTGCTGCAAGATGAAATGGTGGAGGAGAAGGGAATCCTTAGAAATGGCATATGCTATTTTGATCTGGATACAGTACAGCGATATTTGAATG
>JAZRJO010000236.1:0-3545 GCA_045645825.1 Acetatifactor sp.
CCTTGGTATCACTGGAATATCTTTTTCCCGGCGCAGAAGGTACTACAAATTTTCTTTCCTCCTCCGCACGAATGATATTTCCCACTTTTTGAAATTGTTCTGCACTGGCCAGTGAACTGCCTCCGAATTTAACAACTTTAGACATTTCTTTTCTCCTCTAAACTTTATTCTTTTACTCGCAAAATTCCTCTATCTGCAAAAAATAATCGATTAATTTATGTCCCTCTTTTATTAGTTTTCCACTCTCACGTCCATCTTCCTCTGTGTAATCCCAGGAAGCATTAAGTAGAGCTGTACTGTCATACAACATGAAGGGGACGTTGTCGCTGGTATGAGTCCTTACACAAATAGGTGTAGGATGATCCGGAAGCACTAAAAGTCTAAAATCTTCACCTGCCGCCTCCATCTTCTCCACCACCGGTCCGATCACTTGGGAATCGAGGTATTCTATAGCCTGAACCTTGCGTTCCGCACTTCCCTGATGCCCCATTTCATCAGGAGCCTCTACGTGAATATAAGCAAAATCATAGCCGTCCTGTGTCACAGCTTTTACTGCCGCTTCCACCTTACCCTCATAATTGGTATGTAATCCGCCGTTGGCTCCCTCTACCACAGCAACACCCATTCCGGCACCTACTGCAATTCCTTTCAACAGATCCACTGCAGATACCATCATTCCCTTCTTACCTGTCTTTTCTTCAAAAGAAGATAGCATGGGCTTGGTCCCGGCTCCCCAGAACCAACAGCAATTGGCAGGATTCAGTCCCTGCTTCTTGCGTTCTATGTTGATCGGATGATTGACAAGAATTTCATAGCTTCTCTCCATCATCCTGCGAAGCACTTCATCTTCCGGCAGATACCGACCGATGACACGTCCCAATACATCATGAGGCGGGGTCAACTCCACAACCTGACCCTGATCCCAGATGAGACAGTGGCGGTAACTGGTACCAACATAAAACTGATAGGTCTCATTTGCAAGTTCTTTAGCCACCTCCTGCAACAGCACCGCACAATCCTGTGTACTGATCTCTGACGAACTGTGGTCAATGATCGTTTTCTCTTCAAAAGGCACCTCTTCCTCTGATATTGTTACAATATTACAACGAAGGGCAATATCTGTCTCCTTCATGGGTACACCGATACTCAAAGCCTCCAGCGGAGAACGGCCAGAATAGTACCTCACCGGATCATAACCCATCACTGAAAGATTCGCCGTATCAGAACCCGGCTTCATTCCATCGGGTATGGTGTGTACCATTCCCACCTCAGATAATTTACTGAGGCGGTCCATATTAGGTGTCTTAGCATAAGCAAGGGGGGTCTTGTTCCCAAGCTCAGCAATCGGCTCATCAGCCATACCGTCACCAAGCACTACTATATATTTCATAGTCTTATTCCTTCTTTCCTGTTTTTATTTTCTAAGCTTACTTTAGTTTAATCCCCAATACGGATCTTACCAAGCAAAGCATCTCCCAGCAGCTTGGCTTTCGCTGCAAATTCCTTCTCCTTTAAGCTTGCAGTCACATAACCTGTGTCCTTACTGCGTCCGGCATCCACCTTTTCACCGCCCGGGAATGCAGCCATTACTTCCTCCAGTGCTTCCGGCTTTACCCTTACAAAAAATCTTCTCTCCACTTCACCCACATCTGCAAGTACGGCTTCTTTTGCGTCCCACATACAGGGAATGGTTCTGTCTTGATTCCTTGCACAATCTACCACATCTCCTACTACTGCGCTGGCAGTAGGTAATTTACCGGCGCCTTTGCCGTAGTACATGGAGTTGCCAAGCATATTTCCTTTTACTAAAATAGCATTAAATACATCATTTACCATGTAAAGAGGATTCTCTGCGCTGATCATAAAAGGGGCCACCATAACAAGATTTTCCTCACCTTTACTGCGGCTTACACCCAGAAGCTTGATAGATCTGTCCATAGCCTTGGCATATACAAAATCAGCTGCTGTAATCTTGGTAATTCCTTCTGTATATACTTTTTCGGAATTTACAGTCTTACCCAGCATCAAAGAAGAGAGAATAGAAATCTTACGGCAGGCGTCATGGCCTTCCACATCAGCTTCCGGATTGCGCTCTGCATATCCTTTTTCCTGAGCCTCTTTCAGCACATCTTCAAAATCTGCACCTTCTTTTTCCATTTTACTCAGAATATAATTGGTGGTTCCGTTCAGGATACCTGTGATCTTCTCTACTTTTTCTGCAGTCAGCGCACTATTCAGAGGACGAATGATGGGGATACCGCCACCAACGCTGGCTTCAAATAAATAATTGCAGCCCTTCTCCTTGGCAAGTGCAAGAAGTTCAGGACCATATTTCGCCACCAGTTCCTTATTAGAAGTACATACACTCTTTCCTTTGCTAAGAGCCATCTTGGTAAACTGATAAGCTGCACCTACACCGCCCATTACCTCACAGACGATTGCTACAGAATCATCCTCCATGATCACATTTACATCATGCACCAACTTGCTCTCATAAGGGTCGCCCGGGAAATCACGTAAATCCAGAATATATTTTACCTCAATCAGCTCCCCTGCTCTCTTACTGATCAGCTCCTTATTGCTCTCAATTACTTCTACTACACCGCTTCCCACTGTGCCGTATCCTAAAACCGCTACGTTAATCATGCCTTTTCTCCTCTATTCTTTCAATTATTTCAGACAAATGCCTGACCTTATTCCTTCGCTAATATCTTAACACGCCGCACACCCTTTTGCTCCTCCATCTGCTCGATCATCTTGGAAATATCACCGGTGGTCTTAAGAATCTGTACACTCAGACTCAAAGACGCGATTCCATTGATCGGAATACTCTGATGAATGGTCAAAATGTTTGCCTGATAATCCGCAATTGTCTTCAACACATCCGACAAAAGCCCCGGTTCATCATCCATATCAAATGTAAGCGTGATAGTCGTTCCCGGTGAGTTATCATGAAACTGAAAAATATCGTCCTTATATTTATAGAAGGAGCTTCTACTGATCCCAACCACATCAACCGCCTCCTGAACCGTAGAAACCTTCTCCGATTCTAAAAGCCGCTTCACTTCTACCACCTTAAGAAGAACCTCCGGCACTGCTTTGCGCCGGACAACATAGTACTTGACTGCCTCTCCCATTGGTATAACCTGCTTCCTTTTCTTGGTCTATATTATTGTCAAAATTGCTCAAACACTTTCCGCAATGTTTCTCGCGCGCGGACACTTGTTTTCCGATGAGGGATATTCTACCATAGTCTATTTAAAATTGCAAGGGGGAAATTTAAATTTGTTGAGAGAGGGATAAGGACGAGTGAGGCGGGCGAGGGAGAGAGGTGTGTATGTCGGCACGCTCTCGCTCCGTGAAAAACGCAGCGGATGCTAAGCTCGAGGCGGCAACCTTCGGTTCCCGCCTGACCTCGCTAAGCACCGGCGTTTTTCAAGGGCCTCTATACACACCCCTCCCCCTCTCCCGCTGTTACTTGACTATCACTTCAACAATATTGATTGTTAACAGTTCATTTGTGCAAACTGTGAATATTTTGTGTA
>JAZRJO010000237.1:0-2057 GCA_045645825.1 Acetatifactor sp.
CGCGATGCCTTCTTAAGGTCATCCGGTTTCAGCTCCAGTTGCAACCCGATCTTCCCCCCACTGACGATAATAGTAGGCAAGCTTGCAGCTGACACATCCATCCTGGTCACATACTGCTTCTTCATGCCCACAGCTGTGCAGCCGCCACGAATATAGCCGGTAATCTGATTGATGTCTTTTACATGGATCATCTCCACATTTTTCTCTCCTACAGACTTGGCCGCTTTCTTCATATCCAGCTCCTGCGCCACCGGTATCACAAATACATAATAATTCTTGCTGGCACCTACCGTCACCAACGTCTTATATACCTTTTCATAGGGCAGCGAAAGCTTGTCTGCTATCTGCAGCCCATCCACAAATTCATCACACTCGTAAGTATAATGAGTAAACGGAATCTTCATAGACTCCAAAATTCTCATTGCGTTTGTTTTTACTTCTTTTTGCTTTGCCATGTATGCACACTCCTTTATAACTCACTAACCTTTTATCATTATAAACGAAAAGAACTCTTTTTACAATGCAAACCTTTCCTTTGGGGTTCATAATTCAGGCTCTTTTTCCAATGCAGGATCCACGATTCCCACCGTCCTGACCCATTCCCTGGTTCCCTCTACCTTCTGCACCTGCTGACAATGCTTTGCCAGAAATCTGGTAAGCGGATACACATCGATCCATATCTCATTGTCAGACTCCTTCTGGGACTCATCAAAAATTAACTGAAGTCCCCAATGCAGATGTGTAACCTCAATGTTATTTACATTTTCCTTCGTACTATAACCTGTATGCCCCATATACCCGATCACATCCCCGGCCGTCACCAGATCTCCCTCTTCAAGTCCTTCTGCAAATGGGTAATTCTGCCTCAGATGCGCATAGTAATAATACCGCTTCCCATCCAGGCTCCGGATACCAATGCGCCAGCCTCCATACTGATTCCATCCCATGACCTCCACATACCCTGACTCGATGCTGATGATGGGGGTCCCAATCTGCCCCATCATATCATGCCCCAAGTGTTTCCTCTGATATCCATAGCTTCTCCCCGCTCCGAAATCATCATAATGTGTATAGTCAAAACCTTTGGCTAACGGAAAAAAAGCCTTCAGCCCATATACTTCCCGAAGACATTTTTCCCCATCCTCATTGATATATTCCTCTTCAAACTCCCCCACCATTCCGTCAAGTACTGCTCCATAAGCTTCCCGGTAATATGTATAATATTTCATATCCTCCGTCAGTTCCTCCAGAGTAACCTCCCCCTTAGCCAGTTCGCCTGCTGCCTTCTTCAATATCTTAAGAGCCTTTGATTCAAACTCTCCTCCGGTCTTGGCCGCTGTGTACGCAAGCAACTCCACAAAACCTACCGGATGTTCCGTATCATGGGTCTTAACCGCCCAGTCATAAGCCGCACAAAGTGCCTCATAGCTTACATTAAAATCCACCCACTTTATAAACCCTTTTTCCGCACTGAGCGTGGACGTATTCACCGTTCCACCGTCAAGCGCCTTTTCCTGCCAAACACTACTGCGCACGCCAATCCCCACTGCAAGTATGGCCCCAAGAATCATTTCCAGGATGATCATCTTCTTAAGCTTTTCAAACTTGCTCATATACACCCTCCACAATATCTATTGTTCCCCTTCATTATATGAAAAAGGAGCGTGTAAGTTTCCACACGCTCCCAAATCTCTATTCACTTATACTTTTCTCTTAATTGTCCCTTAGTTTTCCGGCTCGATCAATCCGTAGGTATCGCCCTTTCTCTTGTACACTACATTCACCTGATCGGTCTCTGCGTTGATAAATACGAAGAAATTATGTCCCAAAAGCTCCATCTGAATGCAGGCATCCTCAGGATACATAGGTTTAATATCAAACTTCTTAGTACGCACAATCTTGATCTCTTCCTCATCCATATAATCATTCTCGATGAATAGCTGACTGAAAGAACCTGCGCTCTGATGCTTGTCTACGATTTTATTCTTATACTTCTTCAGCTGTCTTTCAATGATCTCTTCTACCAGATCAATGGATACATACATGTCATTGCTGAC
>JAZRJO010000238.1:0-8399 GCA_045645825.1 Acetatifactor sp.
ATCACCTGCAATCCGCCTTATATGATAGGGCAGCACGGGCTGACCAATCCCCATGCCCCCAAGGCCATTGCCAGGCATGAACTGCTTTGTACCTTAGAGGATGTGGTAAGTCAGGCGGCTCGGCTGTTAAAAAGCGGCGGGCATTTCTACATGGTGCATCGACCTTTCCGCCTGGCGGAAATCATGGTCATTATGGCTAAGTACAAGCTGGAGCCCAAGAGAATGCAGCTTGTTTATCCTTATGTAGACAAGGAACCCAATATGGTGCTGATTGAGGGTGTCAGAGGCGGACGTTCGCGGATGACTGTGGAGAAGCCATTGATTGTATACAAGGAGCCGGGCGTGTATATGCCGGAGATTTATGATATTTACGGTTATTGACAGGAGGAATAAAATGGCGGGAAAGCTTTATTTATGTGCAACGCCGATCGGCAACCTGGAGGATATGACCCCCAGAGTGATAGAGACTTTGAAGCAAGTGGATGTGATCGCGGCGGAGGATACCCGCAACAGTATCAAGCTGTTGAATCATTTTGACATTCACACCCCTATGACCAGCTATCATGAATACAACAAAGTAGAAAAAGCCAGACAGCTCATAGGGCAGATGTTAAATGGCCAAAATATTGCGCTGATCACAGATGCAGGAACACCGGCCATTTCTGATCCCGGGGAGGTGTTAGTGCAGATGTGTCAGGAAAATGGTATTGTGGTGACTTCTCTGCCGGGTCCCGCTGCCTGTATCACTGCCCTGACCTTATCAGGTTTAAGCACCAGACGATTCTGCTTTGAAGGCTTTTTACCGGCAGATAAGAAAGAGAAGAGAGAGATTCTGAAGGAACTTGCCGGGGAAAGTCGTACCATGATTCTCTATGAAGCCCCCCATCACTTGGTGAGAACCTTGCAGGAACTTCAGGGTGCTTTGGGGGATCGTCGTATCACGCTTTGCCGGGAACTGACCAAGCGTTTTGAGACGATCATGCCCACCACAATTTCGGGAGCCATAACTTATTATGAGACAGAGGAACCCAGAGGAGAATATGTGCTTGTGGTAGAAGGAAAGAGCCTGAAAGAAAAACAGCAGGAAGAAATAGCCTCTTGGGAAAGTATGAGCATTGAAGACCACATGGCATATTATGAGAATCAGGGAATGGATCACAAGGGGGCCATGAAGGCTGTGGCCAAAGACCGCGGTGTGGGAAAGCGTGATATTTACCAATATCTGCATGGAGAGGCATAGGAAATCGATGCTGTGACAATGGGGGAGGAGGAACGTAAGAAATGAACTGTGAAGCCTGTGTGAATTATATTTATGATGAGGAATATGACTGTTACAGTTGTCTTGTGAATCTTGACGAGCATGAGATGTATCGGTTCCTCACCGGCAGTAAGGCGGCATGCCCCTATTTTCGGTTAGATGATGAATACGGAGTGGTGCGCAAACAAATATAGAAGAAAGGACATCATTAAGATGAAATTTATAAAGCAAATGTCCATCATTTTGACCATATCATTTATAGCGGAGTTGATGGAGGAGTTGATTCCTCTGCCCATTGCAGCCAGTATTTATGGACTGATCTTAATGCTGATCGGACTGCTTACTCATATCATCCCTCTGGAAAAGGTGGAGGGAGCAGCTGACTTTCTGGTGGAGATTATGGCCATTATGTTTGTGCCCTCCACGGTAGGGATCATGGCGAGTGTGGAGGCACTGAAACAGATGTTGATCCCTTTGGTGGTAATCTCTTCGGTGACCACTCTGATCATAATGGCAGTGACCGGCAGAACCGCACAGTTTATTATCCGCAGGGGAAATAAGAGCGCTGACCCAGAGGACCCGGAGGAAAGCAAGGGGGAGGTAAAGGCATGAAAGAAGCATTGACAGAATCGGTATATTTCGGGATTGCACTGACATTACTTACCTATCAGGCCGGTTTGTGGATCAAGAAAAAAGTAAAGCTGACAGTGGCCAATCCCCTGCTGTTATCAGTGATCATGATTATAAGCATTTTACTGGCCTTTGGAATTGATTATGATGTATATTATAATGGTGCCAAATATATAAGCTTTTTTCTGACACCCACCACAGTTTGTCTGGCTGTTCCTCTTTACCGTCAGATGGATCTGTTGAAGAAATATCCCAAGGCAATCTTTGGGGCCATCACGGCAGGCGTATTGACCGCCATGGTAAGCATATATTTGATGAGTCTGGCATTTGGACTGACACATGAACAGTATGTGACCTTGTTGCCCAAATCTATCACTACAGCCATCGGAATAGGTATCTCAGGGAAAATGAGCGGCATCGTGACTATCACAGTGGTGTCCATATGTATCACCGGTATTCTGGGGAATATTGTGGCAGAAAGCTTGTGTAAGATGTGTAAGATTCAAGATCCAATCGCCAAGGGACTTGCCATTGGAACCGGATCTCATGCGCTGGGAACCACCAAAGCCATGGAGATGGGGGAGATTGAAGGTGCTATGAGCAGTCTGTCCATCGTGGTAGCGGGAATCATGACAGTAGTGACGGTGTCAATATTTGCGAATTTCATATAAAGGATTGTGAAAACGCTTTATAATAACAAGGGGCTGTTGCACAATAGATGAATAATCTATGGAGCATCAGCTCCCTCTTTTATGCCCCAAAACAGGGGCTGTCGGGAAATAGATCGCCCAAAGCAGGGGGCTGATTGAAATCTCTTTTCAGAGATTCGGTCCTGGATTCAATTTTTGCTTGTTAACTGGCAGAATATTCTTAAAAACTAATTATTTTGCAACAGCCCCTTTACAACCAAAGGCTCCTACCCACCGGAGAGCCTTTGGATAATTAATACCAAAAGTGTCAGTTTTTTCTTTCATTTAGGCTATTCAACAGACGAGGATGGCCCCCAAATGGCAAAATGCAAACTTCTATTTTAATAGAAATAATTTTACAACAAAACAAATCGCGGAGATTCACAAAATGGGAAAAATAACTAAAAGCATTTGTAATTTGAGAAAATATGTATTATAATAAAGTCAACAAATATAGAAATGGAGGAGATACCAATGGTAAGTGATTTTTTTCAAAGAGGTTGGGCTCGGTTAAGTTGCAGCTTTTGTTGTGTTCCTCTGACAATATAGAGGTGTAAGTAGATAAAGAAAAGTTTGCAACGTATCGTGTAGGTCAAGCCTCTTTGAAACAAGGAATGGATTTGTACGTTTTTTTGTTATCTGAGAAAGGTGGATTATTTATCATGTGGAAGAAAACTAAAATATAGATAACATTTTGTACTTGGAAGGAGACCAATTATGAAAAAAATTTTAACAATATTAATATCAGTAATGATGATTTTATCATCATTTGGTGGGACAGTATTTGCTATTGAAAAGAAAGAAATGATTTTTAATGAGTTTGTTGACGACTACTGTTATGTAACAAATTTAACGGAAGATGAAGCAAATGATATTTTAGAAGAAGTTATATCTTCATATAGCGATGTAATAACAGATTGCGTTGAAGAAATGTGCACTTATTTAGATAGTGATGATGAGTATAACTCAATACTATACTTACAAGATAATTATGATGAATTAACAGCTGATATATCTGTGAGTGAGAAACATCAAATCGATCTATATTTGATGAAATTATCTTTGGATTATTATCAAGATAATTATCGGTCTACTACAGTTTCAAATAGTAATGTAATTAAAAATTCACCAAATGTAAAATTTGAAGATTCATTAATTGGAGATATTGCTATTCCTGCAAGTTCTGGTTCGGGAACGACAGTTGCAAAACTTGTATTGTTCTCTGATCCCTCTACAAATGTTTACACTCAAGAACTTTTTTCAGGGATAGAACTTAATTATGATATAGGTCTTCATTCTTGGATTGTAGTAAGAAATGTATCAAATGATGATATTGTTGTTGGAAAAATGACGATTGCTCCATCTACAGAAATTGCTGTTGGTACTTGGGGAAATAAAAGTGAACATATTGGGGTATGGTATAACCTGGAACCTTATTTAATTAAGTATAATGCAGGTTATACGGGTAGAGTTTCTATCACTTGCGATTTGACAGAAGATAAACTTGCCACTTTATCACAATTTATAAGAAATAATGATTCTTGGTCGTATACAAATAACTGTGCAGCTTTTGCGGAAGATGCATGGAATGAAGTTGCGAGTACAAGCATCTCAGCCGGGATTATAAAAACGCCGAAAACTTTGGGTAAAAACATAAAAAAACGCACATATATTTCTGGAGAAACAACTCAATATACATATACGGTTCATTATGCCCAGGGGACAGGGACACCAATTGAAAGTACAGTTTTTACTCGTACTGATTGAGATGTTTGAATGAAACGGAAAATGATGCCATATATGGTGGGTGTACTACTGTTATTTGGAGTTGTTTTGACAGTAGGATTTCATATCAAAGATAGTTTAGGAACTACCAGTTATGCAAATATAGAAGTAGATAATGTGGAATTATCAGAATCTCATTTTAAAGCAAACATGATTCATCTTTCAAGCGGAAATAGTTTTAGAAAGTATGAATACAGGATTGAAGGAGATGGACTATATATAACTGTGTGGAGTGGCTTGGTAAATAAAAAATATTCAGCTGGCGAAATGAACATTCAAATCGAAAATGATTTAAAAAATGTTAATCTTGTATATTTGATAGATGGAAAAAGAAAAAAAATGATATATAATAAGCCATGAAAAGGGGCTGTTGCAAAATAGATGAATAATCTATGGAGCATCAGCTTCCTCTTTTATGCCCCAAAACAGAAAAACAGGTTCCGAAGAACCCGTAATTCATGGTATAATAATCTGTATCCAAAGAAACGCTGGGAAACTGGTGGTGTGATTTTAAAAATCACTTATTCTGCAACAGCCCCCTGTTTGTTGAAAAAATCACACTAACTTTTCCATCTCATTCAAAATCTCCCCAAACACATCCAGTGCATCTTGAATGGGTTTTGGTGTTTCCAGATCTACCCCTGCAATTTTCAATAGTTCAACCGGTGCCTGTGAACACCCGCCGGACAAAAATTCCTTGTATTTTTCCACAGCCGGTGCGCTGTTTGCCAGAATATTTCTCGCAATGGCAACAGCCGAAGAGAAACCTGTAGCGTACTGATACACATAGAAATTGTAGTAGAAGTGAGGGATTCTCGCCCATTCTACAGCAATCTCCGGGTCGGATACCATATCCGGACCATAGTACTTGCAGTTTAGATCATGGTAAACTTTATCCAGTACCGGGGCAGTCAGACTTTCACCGGCCCAAGCCATGGCGCTAGTCTGCATCTCAAATTCGGCAAACATGGTCTGACGGTAGACAGTGCCCTTGAAGCTGTCCAGGTAGTGATTGAGCAGATAAGCCCTTTCCTTCACATCTGTAGTATACTTTAGCAGGTATTCCATGAGTAGGATCTCATTACAGGTAGAAGCCACTTCTGCCACAAAAATCTTATACTGTGAGTAGATATAGGGTTGGTTCTTGTTGGATAGGTAGGAGTGGATGGCGTGCCCCATTTCATGCGCCAGTGTGAACATACTGTCCAGGGTGTCATTGTGGTTGAGCAGGATGTAGGGATGCGTACTGTAAGAGCCGGCGGAGTAAGCACCGCTTCTCTTGCCCTCATTTTCATACACATCGATCCAGCGATTGTCAAAACCCTCACGCAGAATCTGTATATAGTCATCACCTAGGGGAGCCAATGCCTTCAGCACAGTCTCTTTGGCTTCTTCATAAGTGATCTTGCGGGCAACATCTGGGATCATGGGGGTATAAATATCGTACATATGCAGTTGTTCCACCTGAAGCATCTTCTTGCGAAGGCGCACATAGCGATGCATTTTGTCTAAGTTATCATTGACAGTGGCCACCAGATTCTCATACACTTTAGGGGAGACATTGTTGGCAACTACCGAAGCTTCAAGGGTGGAGGCATAGTTGCGGGCTTTTGCCTTGAAGATCAGTTGCTTCACCTGACCGTTATAAAGAGATGCCAGGGTATTTTCATATTGTTTGTAAGTATGGTAAAACTTCTCAAAAGTCTCCTTGCGCACCCTGCGGTCAGGGGACTCTTCCAGCCCCACAAAGCGGCCGTGGGTAATGCGGACCCATTCGCCTTCCTCATCCATTACCTCGGGGAACTTCAGATCTGCATTGTTAAATACTGAAAAGGTCTGAGAGGCAGTACTGCTCATCTCACTGGTCATAGCCAGTAGCTTCTCCATTTCCGCAGTAAGACAATGAGGCTTTAAGCGCTGAATCTCCTGAATCTGCTTGCGATAGAATTCCAGGTCCGGCATTTCTGCATAGTATCTCTCAAGCACTTCCTCCGGTGTCTCCAGAATTTCCGGTTCGATAAAGGCCAGATTGCTTGAAATGCCTGCGATTACGCCACGTAATCGCATCTCCATTGCCTGATGGGTGGCATTGCCCGTATCCTCATCGCTTAATCTGGCAGCGTAAGTGTAGGTCAGATCAACCTTTTCCTCCATGATCGCCTGAGTGGAAAGGGTTTCGTATAAATCTGCGGCAGTAGCAGTGACCTTACCTTCTTTCTCTGCCAGCTTGCCGGCGTATTCTAAAATCATCTGGATGTCAGCTTCCCAAGCGGCGGGGGTGGCGTACATATCAGCCAGATTCCAGGTAAAGGCAGGATCTGCCTCGCTTCTTTTTAACAATTCCTTAGCCATTTTGATCTCCTGTTCTTGTTTTTGGCGTGCCCTTTTGTCGGCGTCCATAATTATTTTTAGTATTACCATATTTCTTGGCGTCATTCTTGAACCATATTTTACCATGAATTATTTGAAAAAGAAAGGCTATACATACTTGAGTTTCCGTAGTTTTATCCACATACCCCTAAAACCATATTGCTTTTTATAAACAACTTTCAAAAAATGCCCCAAATATAAGGAATTTCCTCTGGTGCCTTGAAATCTTATCTTTCTACGGTTTCCCAATGGATCCCGAAAGAACCTGTCATTCATATCGGTGACAGTGATGTAATAAAACCGGGTGGATATAAATTTCAGGATTACTTCCGACAATCATCCGGTCAGTATTTTCTCAAAGGGACATTTGTCAACAACATTAAACCGTCAAATGCGCCTTAAACTGGTCGTCTAAGTAGATAAAAAATATGTATCCCAAAGTCCGGTTGCGGTGGGTCAAAGCCCCCGAACAGTACACACAGTGGTGGAGGACGGTTAATCACCGCCCCCCCTACTCATTCCATTATTTACTATTTGTTATTATACCACGAACCATTTTAATAAATTCTTGATCAGCTGCATACAGTTCTTCTCCCTTTACTATTATAACAATATTTCTTAAATCATCATCAAAAAACATTCTACCAAAAGCAAAATCCGCATTTTCTCCTTCACCCACAAATCCAATAAGGTCTATTATATTACATTCTTCATGATGATCATATACATTCCCAGAGAAATCGTATACATGAACATCATTTTCATATTCTATCGTGACATTTCCAGACATTTTTTTTAATATCTGATCAATTCTTTTGTTTTTCACTTTGATGCTAACAGTTCTTTCAACGCAATTTTCAGTAGTACTACCATAAAATTCTGTAATAGTACTACTAAAACATATACAAATCAAGACCAAAACTATTAAACTACAAACAATAATTATGATTTTTCTCATAAGCTTTCACCTAAAAATTATGTCGATGAGTAATTATTATTTCATCATCAAACTCATAAAAAATATCACCTGTTATATCCCATTCTATCCAAGAATTTAAGTATCCTAAAATGGCATAATTTTTTCTCCAATTAAGATCATCGTAATGAGAAGAATATTTTACTTGCTTGTACCAAAAACTGCTGTTACCCCAGAAACAGAACTTAACCACGCATAAATTCCCATATCTATACAATTTAAAATAAGTTGCGTGGAGGTTGTTCGCGGTAATAAATCTGCTGTCGAAGCTTTTCTAAGTGCTGGATCATCTGTTGCACGAACCGTCATCCATCTAAGAGAATATGTTGTTCCATTGTAGCTATGGCTAAATGGATCATCCGCAGCTGCTTCTGAATAAATAAAACTTTCTTCATTAAGTGTAATAATATATGCTCCATCTTCATTTAAGCCAGCTTCTGTTAAATCAGTTTTTAATTCTTCTTCGACTTCTTCAAAAGTTTGAGGATTGACATCATATGCATCATACCCGATTTCTCTTAACTCATTTACAGTTTCTGTCTGTAAAGCCAATTTTAAATCAAAATTTGATGCTTCGTTTCCGTTTCGTGCCATCACTGCAGAATTTGATTCTATCTCAAGAAGTTTTTCCTTATATTCGTTCAAAACATCTTCTTTTCTTGCTTCCATGACGGTATAATGATTTGAATTA
>JAZRJO010000239.1:0-2176 GCA_045645825.1 Acetatifactor sp.
GGCCATTGGGATGTTGATCGTGATCTTGGTCACAAACAGGCTGGCCATACTTGTGATCATTGCACTTTTGCTCCTGATGGGGTATTGTTGTTATATCATGGAATGATTTTTTAGAACAGCTTACGAAAAAAGACTGTCAAACCATTGCGGAGTGACAGTCTTAAATATTTCGCAAGTAAATGATCATCAAGCTCTTTCTACTCATTAAGCTCTTTCTACTTTGCCGGACTTTAAGCAGCTGGTGCAAACATGCATTCTTCTGGCAGCGCCGTTAACCTTGCACTTAACGCTCTTAACATTGGAATTCCAAATTGCGTTAGTTCTTCTATGAGAATGGCTTACGTTATTACCGAAATGAACGCCCTTACCACAAATATCACACTTAGCCATCTTGACACCTCCTCAACGTCTGCGATTCACGCTTAATCTACATCGAATAACGCGAGATATACTCGCAACATTGATATGATAACAGAAATCCTCAAGAAAAGCAAGCTAAAAATTTGTTTTTTTTATATTTTTTCTAAAATTTTGAAATTAATAGTTTCTTTTTTTTCGGAAACAATGTATAATGTAGCATAGTGGTTGGAAATCAAGCGAGGCGAGCGTTACATCGGCGCATTTGATTTCACCCACTATGCTAACGAGAAAGCCGGCGGTGAAGCCGCCAATGAGCGCGAAGCGCGGGGCTTTTGAGTGGTAGGATATTAGACTTAAATCAGGAGGTAGAGCAATGAAAGGTTCTTCGATGAATACCCATATGGGCAGCATTATGATAGATAACGAAGTGATCGCCCAATACGCCGGCAGTGTGGCCGTAGAATGTTTCGGCATTGTAGGTATGGCAGGCATCAGTATGAAAGACGGCATCGTGCGTCTTCTGAAGAAGGAAAGCATTACCAGAGGCATTAATGTCTCCTTGAAAAATAACAAAATAACCCTTGACTTCCACGTGATCGTGGCATACGGTGTGAGTATCATCGCCGTATCAGACAATCTGATCAGCAATGTAAAATACAAAGTGGAAGAATTTACCGGTATGGAAATTGAGAAAATCAACATCTTTGTCGAAGGTGTTCGAGTGATTGATTAAGGAGGATTTACTGTGACACTAAAACATATCGACGCAAAGATGCTGGCCAAGATGTTCTTAGCCGGTGCAAAGAATCTGGAATCCAAGAAAGAATGGATCAATGAACTGAATGTATTCCCGGTTCCCGATGGGGACACCGGAACCAATATGACCATGACCATCATGGCTGCTGCAAGAGAAGTCAGTGCTCTGGGTGAAACGATCACCATGGAGACTCTGTGTAAAGCAATCTCCGGCGGTTCCTTAAGAGGTGCCCGTGGTAATTCGGGTGTTATCCTGTCCCAGTTATTCCGAGGTTTTACCAGAGGGATCAAGGAAGAGGATGAGATTACTATCCCTGTGCTGGCTGACGCCTTCGAGAAAGCTGTAGAAACCGCTTATAAGGCCGTAATGAAGCCTAAGGAGGGAACGATCCTTACTGTAGCCAAGGGCGGCGCTGAGAAGGCAAGAGAGCTTGCTGATGCAGGGTGTGATGATCTGGAAAGTTTCCTTGGTACAGTGATAGACCATGCACGTTTTGTCTTAAGTCAGACCCCGGAGATGCTGCCTGTTTTAAAGCAGGCCGGTGTAGTGGATTCCGGTGGACAAGGACTGGTAGAGGTACTGTCCGGAGCCTATGATGCTTTCTTAGGCAAGGAGATAGATCTTACCGTGAACAGTCAGCCCACTGACCGTCCCACAAGTACTGTAAGCAGTGAAGCTATGAATGCCCAGACAGAAGCGGACATTAAATTTGGCTATTGTACAGAATTTATCATTCTTTTGAATAGAACTTTCAATATCAAACAGGAGATGGATTTCAAGGAATACCTGGAATCTATCGGTGATTCCATTGTATGTGTTGCTGATGACGATGTAGTCAAGGTGCATGTACATACCAATGACCCCGGTCTGGCGATCCAGAAGGCATTGAAGTATGGCGCACTTTCTAATCTGAAGATCGACAACATGAGACTGGAGCATGAGGAGAAACTGTTCAAGATGGCCGAAAAACAGGCAGCGGATACACAATCTGAAGAATCTGCGCAGCCTGAAGCCACACAGGAAATAGAACCACCCAAGGAGGTAGGTTTCATAGCAGTT
>JAZRJO010000240.1:0-4146 GCA_045645825.1 Acetatifactor sp.
AGCATTTTAATCTCCTCCCATGTGGTGGCCTTAAAAAGTTTGGCCCAGTAATCAATCCCTTGGAGCTTATCCTCCTCGGTAGCGTTTTCTATCTGAGTTAAGTCTACCACATGAAGTGACATTTTGTCACTATAAATTTTATGATTTCTGGTGTTCATAAACTTATAAGTAGCAAAGAATTCCGGCGAGTCCTTAAAAAGGGTGAAGTCCAAAAAGGATACCTGCACCACCGGCTTGGATTCCATATAATTCTGACCTCTGTTTAAGCCGTCAAAGGCACGGGAAAGGTAGCCCAAAGACCGCTCAGGCCAGTTGCCCAGATTCAACACCTGCATCTCTATAAGTATAGTGGTATCGTTGTTCAATAACACTTTAAGATCCAGTATGAAATCTTTGGCTTCCATTCTTTTGCCCAGCTCGATGGGATTTAAGATCTCTATAGACTTAATATCTTCCGGCTTGATGCTGAGCAAAGCGCTGACAAGACCCATCAGGGCCCGTTTATTACGCTGAAAAGTTGCACGAAACATGTAATCATTGGTAAGGGTAAAGCGTACTTTACCGGTTGCATTTTGTAAAAAGGTCGAGAACGTCTCCATTCTCTCATTCTTCGTCATATCTCGCATTTGTTTATCACCTTTTATCTTTCTTTAGATTTCCAGCGCTTACCGGTATTGCTGATAAACACGTTATAACATAACCCAACATAAAACGCAAGATTTTCTTTCCGAAATAATGTACAAAAAATTTCGGCATGCAGATTACTTTGTGCATTTTTTTCAACTTTGAAATTTGTTATAATGCCAATATTTCCTTGCTTTCAAACTGCAAAACCATATTGTAAAATTGCACAAACATATATTTTTTGTGCAATTTGCCAGGCAATTATTTCTTATAAGGAGAGCGGTATTTAGGTCCCCGCCAATAAAAGGCTTTTAATTTATTTGCATTAAGTCAAAATTAAGCACCATAAAGTAAAAGATAGTTTACACTGCTTTGACACAACATTTATACTAGAGGGCAAGAACTTTTTTAAGGAAAAGAAAGGAAACTTCTATCATGGTCTGTAAAGAATTATTTCAAAAGATTGACGAGTTAAACGACACTTATCTGAACGTATGGGAGGATGTCTGCAACATTGAAAGTCCCACCAAGTACAAAGAAGGGGTAGATGCCGTAGGACAACACTTTGCCAAGATGGCCGAAGAACGTGGCTGGAAGGTAGAATTCTGTCGTCAGCCTGTGTCCGGAGATGTGGTGTGTATCACCATGAACCCGGATGTGGATGCCAGACCGGTCAGCTTCTCCGGGCACATAGACACCGTTCATCCGGTAGGGATGTTCGGCACCCCTGCAGTTCACCGGGATGGCGACAAAATCTACGGCCCCGGTGTCAAAGACTGCAAAGGCGGTGTAGTGGCCGGATTTTTGGCCATGGACGCCTTAGACCAATGTGGTTTTCGCGCACGTCCGGTGCAGTTGCTTCTGCAAAGCGATGAGGAAAACAGCAGCATGCGTAGTAACAAAACTACGATTCAATATATCTGTGAAAAATCTAAAGATGCCGTTGCATTTCTGAATCTGGAAGGTTACAAAGCAGGATTTTCAACTTTAACAAGAAAAGGAATTGTCAGTTTCCGCTTTGATGTAACAGGTAAGGAATCCCACTCTTCCAGATGTGCCAAGGAAGGCGCCAATGCCATCGCAGAAGCTGCACACAAAATTCTCGCTTTAGATAAGCTTAAGGATGACGCCGGCATCACTTGTAACTGTGCAGTGATAAACGGCGGCACAGTGGAAAATACCGTACCCGGAAAATGTAGCTTTTCAACCAATTTCCGCTTTGCCACACAGGAACAGTTAGACTGGATCAAACAATACGTGAAAGAGGTTGCAGAGACTGTCCATGTACCCGGTTGTACCTGTACCGTGGAACAGATCAGTATTCGCGTAGCCATGGAGAAGACTCAAAAGAATGTTGATCTGCTTGAAAAGGCAAACCGCATTTTTGCTGAGAATGGTCTGCCTTGTCTGAAAGGCAATATGCTTCGCGGCGGATCTGACGGTGCAGATGTAACGGCATATGGCATCCCATGTATGGATTCTCAGGGTGTAGTAGGAGATGGTACCCATTCTATCGAGGAATATGCCGAATTAGATTCCCTCGCTGACTCTGCCAAGAGAATTGCAGCTATAGCTTATTGCATCAAAGACTAACCTAGTGCCAAATATCCATTGCAAAATTTTGTAACAGTCTAGGAATATGGGAGTGACACTACGCCACTCCCAACCATTTCATTACCATATATACGATCCCCAGCACCCAGCTTGAAAAGATACCATACAAGATCACCGGCCCCGCTATGGCAAATATCTGGCAGCCGATTCCATACACCTGCCCATGCTTCTTATACTCTATGGCCGGTGCCGCCACGGAATTGGCAAATCCGGTAATGGGTACCAAAGCCCCTGCACCCCCCCATTTTACGATCCTCGGATAGATATTCAATCCTGTCAGCAATGCCGAGATCAGTACCAGGATCAAGGAGCACCAACTGCCTGCCGTCTGCTTGTCAAGCCCCATGGTATTGGTGGCATAATTTAAGATAAACTGGCCGATGGTACAGATGATCCCACCTGTGATAAACGCCCTTAACATCTGTAAAAACAGATTATGGGTCGGTGTTACTTTCTTTACGTATTTCTCATATTCCTGTTTTTTCTTCTCTTCCATACGACTCCTTTCTGCTATTTTCCTTTGCTAAATTACAATCACTTATCCGGATGTTCTGTGTAATTCTAATAAAAAATAAATGAGAGCCCCAATCAATTTGCCAATGGCGATGGACAATATGACAATCCCTGTTCCATGCCTAAGTGAAACTCTTCTGGCAAAGATAGGAATACTGTCCAGCATTTCCGCAATAGCCAAGGCCAGACATCCTACAAACATCCCACAAGAGACACCGCCGATCAACAAAGCCACATTGCCCAGTACATCCCACACTCTTGTAGCCTGTGGCATGGTTTCCCGAAGATTCTGCCCTATTTGCAAATATTCTGGAAAGGTGCTTATCAGGCAGCCTGTAATCGTTCCAAATACCACCATTTCTTCATACACCAATACATATCTGCTGGTATGGGTTTTTCCTGCAAATCTCGGTACCAGTCCTACTGCCACCAACACGGTAAAGACACCGGACGACGCCAGCGCTCCAAAACTGAGACCCATAAAAGCCAGAAGTAGGTATTTAAATATCAATCTCCTTTCCCTCCCTTCCGGCCGTCTCAATCAAAGCATTATCCACATCCTTCTCATAATTACGCATGGCCACTTCGATAGGTGTGGGATCCTTGGTGATTCGTCTGCCTCCAATGTGATTAAAGAAAAGAATGATACCTGCTGCCAGCCCGATAGAGTAGGATACTTCCAATATATTGATGCCCCCCGGTTCCTTGTTCATACAGATGCGATACACTTCCGTAAATAAATCATTGATGCCGGAATCATTGTGATATGCCATGATCGTAAAAGCGGTTCCGGCAAAGGAAACCAGACTTACCAATACCACCTTAGGCCATTGCGTCCATTTTTTATGCTTGTTCACATCCACGATCTCCACAAGCACATCCGTTTCTCCCACCACCTGTACCGTAATCCCCGGGCAAGTTTCTTCCATCAATTCAATCAACTTCAGCACGCTGAATACAGTCCGCTTCGGTGTTCCTTTGCTGAAATGATGAATTTTCAGCACCTTCAGTTTTGCACTTACCACACTGTCTGCACAGCGCAGGCTGCCAAGATCCTTTAGATACACATCCGGAGTCTGCACCTCCACATTTCTGTCACATTTGATATATACTGTCGGAGCTGCCATATCCTTGTTTCCTTTCTTCCCTAATACCAAAAAGACCCATCAACCGGGATTCTATTCCAGGCTATCGGTCTTAGTATGGTCTTATTTGATAATTCTATTCATTTCTTTCGCAATAGAACAATCCATCACAAAAGGAGCAGCCATCCGGCTACTCCCATGGTTCAAAACTGATATTCAGATCCACATCCTCATTGATTCCGGCCACCCTGCCACTTTCTGAATACTGCCAGATCTTGTATTCATAAGGATAATACATGTCCGTACTGTA
>JAZRJO010000241.1:0-6496 GCA_045645825.1 Acetatifactor sp.
GAGTCAGGTATATGGGAGTACCCCTTAATGTGAGCAGATACCACATGGTGGATATCATTAATGAATGATCGGAGGAAAGAAAATGAGCGAGAATCAAATAAAAAGTAACAAAAAAAAGAAGGAAAAAATATGGCACATACTGGTGTGTCTGTTACTGGCAGGCATCCTGTTTGTGTTTTTATTAAATGTGGAAAAAAGGCAGTTGGAGAATTATGAAAAAGGTCTGGTAGTGGTGGCCATAGAGGATGTACCAGACAACACAGAGATCACCCCGGAAAATGCAGCAGAGTATTTTGCACTGGCGGAAAGAACCCTGACAGATATCCCCAAGGCAGCCTATACGGACATTTCTGCATTGACAGGTTTCTATGCAGAGGGCGGTATCGATAAGGGGAGCATGGTGACAGAGAGTATGTTCGGAAAGCTGGGAGCTGTGGCTGCAGATGCTGTATTCTTAAGTGTGGATATGGAGGCGCTGGATCAGAGTGTGGCAGGTACCCTGCGTGCAGGAGACCGGATCGACATCTATACGGTTAAAAAGGAACAGGATGAGACTGTAGCGGTAACCGAAGCCTTAAGCAGTGTGATCATAGAGCGAAGCTATACCGGCAACGGTGTATCCATTCAGAAAGAGGATACCACATCCATCGCACAGTACATCACCATTCCTCTCCATAAGGATGCAGTGGAGGCATTTTATGAAGCGTTGGAAAATAAAAAGATCCAGATCGTAAAGCATCCGGATTGATGGAAAAGGAGTCAGGGAAATGGGAGGATTTCAGGAAATGTTCAAAAAATACCGTTTATGCCTGATCCTGTCGGTTATGGCAGTGGTACTTGTGGTTTCGGCTCTTTTGCTTTTGAAAGGGGAAGAAGAACAGCCCGTGGATGTTTATCCGGAGAGCATAGAGGTGTCAGATGTTTTTAAAGCGGAACTTACGGACACAAATCCAGAACCAGTGCAGGGAAGTGTGGAAGAAACTGCAGAGGCGATTGTAAAAGAAGAAAACATAGAATCTGAAACCGTACAGGTGGATACCACAGAAGTAGAGCAGGAGAATGCAGTCTCTATAACAGAAACAGAAGAAGTACCGGAACGTGAGGCGGAGGCAGAAAATATACCGGAATCAACAGCCGTGCCGAAAGATACTAAAGTACCGGAAGATACAAAGGCATCGGAAAATCCGGCAGTGCAGGAGCCTGTGCAGGCAACTGTCCCCGAACAGGAAAGCATACCACAGGAAGAACAGGAAGTGAAACCGCCTGCAGAGGAAGAACAGGAAATCCCCTCTTCCCAGGAGCAGGAGAAAGTATGCGCTCATAGCTGGATATTTGAATCTTTTTATCAGGAACCTACCTGCAGCAATGGCGGACTGGAAAATCAGGTGTGTGCCCACTGTGGGGAAACACAGATTACCGGCGGAACCCCTACGGGAAAACATGAGTTTAAAGTGGAGACTCCGGGGGACTGCTGCAGTGAAGAAGTAGTGGTTTGCACAGTATGTAATCACAGGGAAATTAAAGAAAAGGATACGGGAAATCACATAGATGTAGAAGATGGTTTCTGCTATGGATGCGGGGAAACGATAAAGTGATCTCCCGGAAAGACTAACTATTAAAAGTCAAGTCTGAAAATGATATTTTTGAATGAATTACAGAAATGTAGTTCAGAAATATTTGAACTTTGAAAACTGCATGACAAACAGAGTGTCGTTAGCGGCACTCAAAAGGGAGATGTTTATAAAAAACTATTAATGAGATGTCTGATATGTCTGGCCTGATTTTTCCATAGCATAAATAGTTCTTACAAGCTTCTTTGTGGCATGAGAAAGAGCAACATTATAGTGCTTACCTTCAGCTCGTTTTTTCGCAAGGTATGCTCCGAAAGATTCATCCCAATAGCAGACATATTTAGTTGCATTGTAAAGAGCATAACGAAGATATCGAGAACCACGTTTTTCCATGTGGGCATAACAATTATCCAGTTGCCCGGATTGGTAAGTGGATGGCGACATGCCTGCATAAGCAAGTATCTTGTCAGGAGAATCAAAGCGGCTGAAATCACCGATTTCGGCAATGATCATTGCGCCCATACGATAACTGATACCAGGGATAGTAAGGATTGGAGAATTGATTTCGTCCATGATGGATTTGATTTCATTTTCAATTTCATCAATCTCTGCATCCAGTTCCTGAATGAGTTTAATAGTATGCTTCAGTTCCAAAGACTTTGCAGGCATACGAGAACCGATGGACCTTCTTGCAGCTTCACGGAAAATGCAGGCGGTATCCTTGCCATATCTGCCTTTGGAACTTTCAGAGAGCAAATTTGTAAGTCTAGTAAGATGAGCGGATGCAACAGCAGAAGCACATGGAAACTCAGTAAGCAAAGCGTAAATAGATGCCATGTGAAGGCTGGGAACAAGCTTTTCCAGTTCTGGGAAAAGGATAGTTACAAGCCTAGAAACAGACTGTTTCAGCTGAGCACGTTCTTTAACTTTATCAAAACGATATCGGGTTAGTGACTTTAATTCTTCGTTGTGGTATGATGTGTCTGAGTAGGACTTTAAGTTCACGTCAGACATGATCATAGACGCGATTGTATGGGCATCAACTTTATCCGTTTTTGTCTTTCTAAGGCTTAGACTTTTTCTGTAAAGATTGGTATGTAACGGATTGATAACGAAGGTCGGCAAACCATTATCAAGAAGAAATCCCAAAAGATTGTAACTATAGTGTCCAGTGGCTTCCAGTCCTACTTTTACTTTGTTTAAATCTTTGGATACAGTTCGGATTCTTTGAAATAAGGTTTCAAAACCTTCACGATTGTTTGTGATGGTAAAGGATTTAAATAATACCTCACCATCTGAATTAGTGATAAAGCAGTCATGCTTATCTTTGGAAACATCAATTCCTACGTAAATCATAGTTTATCTCCTTTGAATGAGTATTTGATACTGTTTTAGAACCACTGGTACTCCTTGCGATTGTAACCTCGTTCTAAATAAACCGTCATGCGGTATCTAACTGATTAACAAATATACAAAGAGACTGTGGTTGTAGCCTTTCCGTAACCATCAAGTGGTAGGAGAAAAATAACAATCCACAGTATCTCCAATAGTATAGCATACAGTCCTTGGAGAGGGACTATAAACACTACTACTTTTTATAATACGAGGAGGAAAATGAGAAGGTTTATAAAAGGATTTTTATGCATGCTGGTTATGTGTTTCTTCCTGACTCCGGTCACAACCCATGCAGCTGCAAACACCGGTGAAATGGCTCAGTTTCCAAATGTTACGTTAAGTCCCGATGGAAGCCAAAGAGCCTGGACCACGGATCTGTGGGATAAGACGAATGAGAGACTGCCATGGGAATACACGGTGGATATGCAAGCAGAGTCTACGCTGGGAAGTCCCAGAGCAGGAGAGCATTATTACGGGAAACCGGCTGTTGGCAGTGTGACCATTGGAAAGTGGGTGGTCAAACACAGTCCCGGTCAGTGTATCCATGGTCCCACCGTGACCAAAGATACCTTTGCGGGATTCACTTACCGGAATGATCTTTGTCATTCTTATTACAACAATGGCTGGTTTGCGTATTGTGTGGATTGCGGAGAGATAGCAGCACACATGCTGATCTATGCCAGAGAATCTACTGTAAAGCAGATCACATCCATACCGGCATCCTCCACATATGTATATCTTTGCCCTCATTGTACCCATCTGGAGCAGGGATATCAATATCAGCATTATTGTAAGGGCATATCCAGTAACCGGTACAGGGTGACCTACAGGCCCAATGCACCGGCAGACAGCACGGTGGCAGGCTATATGGCTCCTACCATGCATATGTACGATAACAGTGATACCTACAATGGAGAGCCTGTATCAGAGATCGGATATACAGACATAACCCTTCGCAAGAATAGTTTTTCCTGTACCGGGTATGTGTTTGACAGCTGGAATACGGAAGCGGATGGCAGTGGACTTAAACTTACAGACGGGCAGGAAGTGCTGAACCTGACAACAGAAGATAATGGTATCGTAAAGTTGTATGCCCAGTGGAGAAAAGCGGAAGGCGCTCTTTTATTGGATGCAGGAGGTGGTACCTATAAAGGCAAGGCTGTTTATGAACAGAAACAGAAGTATGGCACCACTTATCAGGTGGATAACGGACAGATCGTTCCGCCTGTTGGATATCAAGTGAGTTTTGTGACCAATGGAGGTTCTGCGGTTGGTACCATCACAACCACAAAGAGTTTTACCCACTGGGAGATTCAAGCGGGGTTTGCAGGAGAGTTTCAGAATAATATTTACAAATATCTGGGAGCTAATGGAAATGTAGACCGGTTAGTAGCCAGGTATGTGAATGATGCCTTTACGCTGCCGGATTGTGCAGGAAATAATGTGTCTTTAGTTGGCTGGTATGATGATCCGGGACTGGGAGATGATGATTTTATCGGAAAGCCAGGGGACAGGATCACAGTAGAGAAAAATACGGTATTATATGCAAAGTGGGCTACACTGACCTTGTGGGCGCATGATGATTATACCTCTCATGGTGGCGTTGGTGCCGTGGATCTGGAATGGGAGCAAAAAGATGGTAAGGGTAAGTATTACCGGTTGTATCAGTCGGAAAATAAGGTAGCATGGAAAGAAATCTTTTCCGGCAGTGACATTCAGAGCAGTGTCAGTATTTCAAAAGAGTATGGCACTTCAAACCAAGGGAATACATACACCATTCCGTATACTGGCAATTATACACTGACTGCCTATGGTGCCAAGGGAGCTGACTATAACAGTATCTATGCAGGTGGAAAAGGTGGCAGTGTAACAGCAACCTACTGGCTTGTAAAGGGGGATGTGATCACCGTCTATCCCGGTAAATCCGGAAGTGGCTTAAATGGTGGCACGAATGGAAATGGAGCAAATGGTGGTACTTCCACTTCTGATATGGGACGAGGCGGCGGAGCTGCAACCCAGATTTATTTGACCAGGAATGGTTCCAAAGCACTGCTTATAACTGCAGGAGGTGGCGGAGGTGCCAATGAAGGGAACTCCGGTGGAGCCGGAGGAACCGGAGGCGGGCAATCCTCCGGAAATGGTGCGAATGGAATTGGTGCCGGAGGAGGCGGATATGCAGGAGGGATAGGTGGAGCATTTTCCTATCACAAGCACAATGATTCCTGCGGATATCATACTCATACCGGCAATTCCACGAATGGTGGAGGATGTTATGGAAAAGCAACTACCCAGAGTGTGCCATGTGGAACTTTTTGGGAACATGAGACAGCAACCATATGCTATGATGAAGCCTGTGTCAATGCAAATGGAGAAACTTATCCCGGATCTGGATGTGCCTGGGTAGGAAGCGGTGCACACTGTCCGGGCGGATACTATGATTACCATGATTATGAAACCTGGTACGCAATAGAATGTGATAATTGTGGTGCTGGTGGAGATACAGAAGGAGAAACGCATTATAAAAATACCACAGTGTATGTGATCGACTGTGGTACAGCAGAAGGATATCTGTGTGGAAAAGCAGAAGGTGAGATCGAATCCTGTGTGGCATCCCAGGGTGGAACAAGCTATGCGGCGAGTGGATATGGATGTAAAAATGTAACACTGACTGCCGGTACAAACAATGGTGCCGGAAAGGTAACCATAAGCAGTGAAGATATTGGATATACAGAGGCAACCTCATTGACAGATGTACTGGCCATGGATAAGGCAGCACCGGGAAAAATATCAGATTATACGGAAACTCTCAGCGGAGAAGATATCTGTCGTATCACAGTCGTGAAACCAGAGGATTTTGGCACGACCTATTATCATAAAGCAGAAAGCTATGAAGCCGGGACGATAAAGAAACTTGCTGCCTCCAACATCACGGAGAACACTTTAGTAAGTGGTGTGTGCGGATACCGGTACTTCGTGTCCGGTAGTGCATCGGGAACAGTGTCCGGAAGTCATAGCTGGACAACAGGTAACCGGGTAGATATAGAAATGCTCAGTTATGAAAGATATCTGCATATCGCTGCAGTAGATGTGGCGGGTAATATAGGAGAGGCGGTTCATATACCGATAAAAGCAATCGAAGAAGCTCCGGATATTGAACCGGATGACGGATACATAGAGGATATATCGCTTAAGACGGAACAGGTGTTACTGGAGGATACGGAATATGTTTATCCGGCAGGAACCGGAAAGTATTATATCAAAGCAGATGGAGAAACCGAACATACTCTACAGCTTTCCGGCTATACCGATGGAAAGGCGTCCAACTATTATCAGATTGATTGGATGAGGATGGTTTCTTTGTCAGGCTCTTTGCAGGAATGGTACCAGACAAGGATACCAAGAGTAAATACGCAGGCAGGAGATGCAGAGTTTTCAAACGAAGAGCTGGAAAATGATGCGTCCGGTACGACACTGGTATTTTTGGAACCCACATCTGCCACAGCGTGGCGTAGAGATGCATCCGAAAAAGT
>JAZRJO010000242.1:0-2919 GCA_045645825.1 Acetatifactor sp.
TAAAACGTCAACAACCTTGGATCCTCCGGCTTCCAGATCAAAGCTTTCCTGTGTCAGATTTCCGGATACCAGTTCTAATCCTTCCGGCACATTTATCACTGTTCTAATATTTTTAATTAATGCGTTGCCCGGATTTGTCACAGTTAAACGTACATCAACATTTTCCTCTGCCGTATAAACAGACTTGGAGGTTTCCAGAACTGCTACAGGATCTCCTGACAGACTCGTACGATACTCATCATGATATAAACCGCAATTGCTGGGATTAAAGTGTTCATCGTCCATAAGTGTCTTGATGGCACTGCCGGCTTCTACCGTATAAATGCCATTTGAAACATCCGTAAAGCCAATATTCGTTCCTGCATCGTAACTTTCGTTGTTTTCAAATGTTCCATTTTCTTTTACGATATCTTTGACACGGCCATAGGCATTATCTACACCTACAGAGATATTCTTTGTGATCACACCACCTGCAGGTGTTGCAGCATTCTTGTACCAATATTCATAACCGGTACCATACTTTTGACCATATTCAGGGTGTGTCTCATAATTAACCAGGTCAATCTCAAAGATTTCAGGGAATTGCTCTCTCCATGCCGCCTCATCAAAGGCTGCATTACTCATGAGCTTCCTTAATGCAACAACCTGCTCTCCATTAGGTCCTGCAGCATAATGCCATGCCTGACCTAATCCAATCTCACTATAGCTAAGTCCTTTTCCTTGTCCTTCGTTGACAATTATATTATTTGTAAATACATTGTCACGTCCGCCGTTAATTAAACCTGTATATCCCGGAATGTTGACAAAAAGATTCTGTGTCGTGGTAACACCGGAAGCAAACGCATCATAATATACAGCACCGCTTCCCATTCCGTCATTACTGGGGATATCATGTACGTAATTATTCTTGATTACAGTGCCACGAACTCCATACCAGGCTCTTCCGCAATAAATGGCAGCCGTATCTGATGCTTCATAGCACACATTAAAAATCTCATTGCCTTCGATTGTGGATTTAACTCCCTCAAACCAGATTCCATACTGCGGACCATCATAAATACGATTTCGCAATGCATTATTACCACAACCATTTAAATTGATTGCCGCAGAGTATGTTCTTTTTGTTATTGCATAATTGCTGATGTCACAGTTTATTACGGTATTATTGCCGGGAGTCAGTGTATAAACACTTCCGCCGTTTACAGTAATACCGCCGGCACCCATGTTGGTAATATCGCAGGAACGAACCGTATTATTGTGACCACTGATAGTGATCGCCTGCATTCCAAGATTATCGAATTTGCATCCTGCGATCTCCACTGATTCACATTTATCCACTTCTATTCCATATGCATTTCCGTTACAAAAAGATACATTTTCCCATTTTACGTATTCTGCCTGATCCATTACCACCAATGAATTTGGCTGCATAACAAATGACACCTTACTGTCTGCAAAGTCATTCTTGGGATAATAATAAATTTTTGCATTCTCTCGGTCCAAATAATATTCGCCGGGAGAATCAACTTCACATAATGCATTAAACAGATAAAAATTCCTGGTACTGCTTACTGTTGTTTTTATACCATAATAGCTGGGCTCTGCCATTGAAATCTGGAGAAGATTACCTACTTTTTCTATTTTCTCTATCTTCAATCTGTCATCAGCCCAATCATTAGCCCAATATCCAAATGCTCTTAAATCTGTTTCTTGTGCCAATATGTCACATTTATTTTCCAAATAGGTATTATTGGCCTTAAAGCTACCGCCTGCCTGCTTTAAAAACCAGGCTTGGCTATGTGACGGCACATCAACACCCTGTTGATTTGTACAAAGAGTACAAAGACCGTTCACCGGAGGTATATGATCTCGCGGCACAAATCCACATTCTATTACTGAAAGGACAATCAATGTATCATCATTCGGATATCTGGACAGTGTCTGCAATTCATTATCTACGATAAGCTCAAACGGAACTACCTTAACGGTCCAGCCTTGCCCATTCTTCGGATAAGGTGCAAACTCAGTAACACCATTCTTTTCACCGATATCATAAACTAACACTTTGTCTTCTATGTCATCATTCAGACGTGCCAGTATACTCTCATCCGTAATAGCCTCAAATTCACTGCCATCTACTGCAAAACCACCTGAAAACACTACTTCTTCATTGTTGTATGCTCTATAGATCACAGGACCTTGGGCGGTTCCGGAATCCTCGGCACTGAGTGTAAAAGAATCCTCCAAGCGGGAGTATTCGCCTCCCCGGATATTAACGATCACTCCGGCTTCCGGATATGTGCCATTACTTTTCATCTCTCTGATCTTATCTCTTGCAGCTTCCAGCGTCTTAAGCGGTGCTTCTATGTCGGTACCTGCTGCATTATCATCTCCATTTGTGGCAACATAGAGTTCTACCGGTTCGGTTGCAGCATATGACGGCACCTTCGGAAATACGCTTAATAATATGCATATAACCAGGGAACATACTATCTTTACTCGATTTTTCTTCACTTAATTCTCTCCTTCCTCTACAATCTATCAGCCATTTGTAAAATACTTGCTATAATCTTAAAAGATGTTGCCGCACCCATGAAAAAAAAGCACAGCTGCAACAACATCTCTGTCCAAACATGAATTCTTTAGAACGGGAATAATTTCTTCTTAAGTTCCTCTGTCAAAGGACTACCATAGTCACAAAGCTCAAATGCTTCCGCATAACGAATCTTGCTTCCCTTCTCCTCGCCATAACGCTCAATCAACTGCTGTCTGAAGCGAGCTGCCACCTTGGCGTAACGTACTGCATAACCACCCTTGGCAGCCTTCACTTCCTCATCTGTGGTATCCTCAGTGATCTCCATACCCTTCAAATAAGCAAAGCGTTCTTCTTCGCCCTCCGGAACTACCTCATTACGGGTA
>JAZRJO010000243.1:0-1619 GCA_045645825.1 Acetatifactor sp.
GGTTCCTGCATCTTCTTCGATCCCAAGACTTGGGACATACTCTGTCAATCTTGTAGTTCCGCTCGATTTATCAACATGAAAATAAACAAATGTGCCTGTATAACTGCGGAATATCACCTGATACTCTGTTTCTGTTTCCTCACCCATCTCTAGATACATGATGTCAGGATTATCCGCTGCTATACTCCAATCATACGCACTGTGGCAATAATTATATACACCTTCATAGGCTATTTCTTCCGTTATATTGTTCTTTGAAGCATCGGCGATCAAATCCTCCGAGGGGTTGGGACTGTCCACAGATTCATCCACTGTTCCACAGCCGTGAAGCATAACGCCCATCACAAACACCATGATAAAAACAAAAAACAATTTTTTCATGTTGGCCTCCCGGATACCGATTCCCCGATGTCTTGTGCACAATATAGCATATTGCTGGATCATTTGCAAAACTTGGTGAAATCGCTAAAGATTTATTCAGACACAATTAGAGAAAAAGGGACCCCCAGTGTCTCCGCTTGATTTCAATATGTAAAACCGCTATAATTATGAATATAGGATGTTGGCGTATCATAGTCTCATCAGGGGTGTTTTTCCTTTGATGATTTTGATTCGAAAAAGAACTTTAATTTTATTTGGCTGTTCCTTTTTCTGCTTGAGTGCAGCCCTTTCCTGGATTTGGCTCAGTGCAGCAAGTCCACTTGAAATCCCAGTATTCTCTGCAGGGACGGAAAATGCAAAATCTCTGATCATGATTGATCCTGGGCATGGCGGGGAAGATGGGGGAGCAGTCTCTTTGGATGGAACAGTTTGTGAAAGTAATTTGAATCTTTCTGTCGCCCTGCGAGCCAATGATCTGTTTCGTTTTATGGGGCAACCAACGCTTATGACTCGAACAGAAGATATCTCCATCCATACCGAAGGCAATACAATCAAAGCCAGAAAAGCGTCTGATATTCGAAATCGGGTTGCATTGGTAAATGCCGCAGATTCGGCGGTTCTTTTGAGCATCCACCAGAACAGCCTTCCGTCTTCGCCAAACACCCATGGTGCACAGGCATTCTGGAACCAAGAAAACGGTGCCGAAACATTGGCACTCCATATTCAGAATTCACTGAATACTGTCATTAATTCCGATCGTCCCAAACAACCTCGGCTTATTCCGAAGACGATCTATTTGATGAACCATGTTCATGCTCCTGCAGTTCTAGTAGAATGCGGTTTTCTTTCAAACAGGGAAGAGACCCTCAAATTGCAGGAATCCTCCTATCAAACAAAACTGGCAGCAGCTATCACCACTGGTTATTTACGCTATATGTCCGGAGAGGAAGTACCATGAAAGCTAAAACGATGTTCTATTGCACAGAATGTGGAAACGAAACCGCAAAATGGGCAGGGAAGTGCCCTGCCTGCGGAGCATGGAACACAATTGTAGAGCAACCTGAGAAAGCCAAAGGACTCTCTAAAACTTCATCAAAAGCTACACGCGGTGGACTGACTGCACGACAGGCCTGTCCCGTTACGGAACTCCATTCAGATGAGGAAATCCGTTTTCCCACCGGAATGGGGGAGTTGGATCGCGTTCTGGGCGGTGGCGCTGTCAAAGGCTCTCTGGTTCT
>JAZRJO010000244.1:0-6789 GCA_045645825.1 Acetatifactor sp.
CGCTACGTTTTTCACGGAGCAAGAGCGTGTCAGCATTTCAACACCTGCCTTCCGGCCCGCCCCCGCATCCCACCCCACCTCCCACTTCCCGGGGCGCCCCTTAGCCGCAGAACCTGCGTCATTGTCGGGGCCTAAGCTTTAGGAATAATTTTCGAATCAGAAAGGAATTAAAATGGCAAAGTTAACTTTTGTGGGCGGCATTCACCCCTACGATGGCAAAGACCTCTCAAAGCATAAGCCCATCATGGATGTCCTGCCTAAAGGTGATCTTGTTTATCCCATTCTTCAGCATATCGGAGCCCCTGCCAAGCCTATTGTAAAAAAAGGCGACAGGGTTCTTGCAGGACAGATGATCGCAGAAAGCGGTGGTTTTGTGTCAGCACCTGTGTTTGCATCTGTTTCAGGTATCGTCAAGGCTATCGAGCCCAGGCGTGTAGTGACGGGAGATATGGTTAACAGTATTATTATTGAAAATGACGGCATGTATGAGGATGTAGGATTTTTTCCGGTAGCGCCGGTGGAGAAGCTTACAAAGCAGGAGATCATTGATATCATAAAGGATGCCGGTATCGTGGGAATGGGCGGAGCCGGATTCCCTACATATGTGAAGTTGTCACCCGGGGAGCCGGAGAAGATTGAATATGTGATTGCCAATTGTGCAGAATGTGAGCCCTATCTGACCTCTGATTATCGCAGAATGATGGAGGAACCGGAGAAGTTGATCGAAGGGCTTAAGATCATTCTGAAGCTGTTTGACCATGCAGTGGGTATTATTGCCATAGAAGATAATAAGCCGGACTGTATTAAGCTTCTGAAGTCTCTGACCCAGAACGAGAAACGGATCACAGTTATGTCTTTGAAGACTAAGTATCCTCAGGGTGGTGAGCGTACACTGATTTATGCTACCACGGGGCGAAAGGTGAATTCTTCCATGCTGCCGGCAGATGTAGGATGTATCGTGAATAACGTGGATACCATCTGTTCTGTTTACCGGGCTGTGGTGGAAGGAAAACCTTTGATAGAGCGTGTGGTGACGGTGACAGGTGATGCGGTGGTAAGTCCCCGGAACTTTAGAGTGCGTATCGGCACCAATTATAGTGAACTGATCGAAGAGGCCGGCGGTTTTAAAGTAGAACCGGAGAAGATCATCTGTGGCGGTCCTATGATGGGATTTGGCATGTTTGATCTGAATGTGCCCACCACGAAGACTTCCACAGCACTTTTGGCATTGACCAGGGATGAAGTCTCTATGATGGAACCCGGTCCTTGTATCAACTGTGGCAGATGCGTTGAGGTATGTCCTGGCAGAGTGGTTCCCAGCAGACTGGCAGATGACGCAGAGCGGTTTGATGAAGAAGCATTTTTGAAACATGACGGCATGGAGTGCTGCGAGTGTGGATGCTGTAGTTTTATCTGCCCTGCCAAGAGACCTCTTACCCAGGAAATCAAGTCTATGCGTAAGATACTTCTTTCAAAGAAAAAGAAATAGGAGGTAAGAAACGTGAGTGGTTTACTGAAAGTATCATCCAATCCTCATATCCGCTCTAAGGTAACGACAAACGGCATTATGATGGCCGTAGTACTGGCTCTTTTGCCGGCTGCCGGATTTGGGATTTATCATTTCGGACCCAGAGCGCTGATGATCATCTTATTGTCCATAGCGTCCACTGTTGGTACGGAATTTTTGTTTGGATTATATAAAAAGAAAATGACCATAACCGATCTGTCGGTTGTGGTAACAGGCCTGCTTTTGGCCATGAATCTGCCTGTCAGCGTCCCCTGGTGGATGCCTGTGATGGGTGGAGTATTTGCCATATTGGTGGTAAAAATGTTGTTTGGCGGTCTGGGGCAGAACTTTATGAACCCTGCACTGGCTGCCAGATGCTTTTTGCTGATTTCATTCCCGGCACAAATGACGGATTTCTCTTATGATACGTTTACAGGCGCTACCCCTTTGGCGGCACTGAAAGCCGTTGAGAGTGTCAATATAGTGGATATGATCATAGGAAAAACTGCCGGTACCATCGGTGAGACTTCTATGGTTGCGCTGTTGATCGGTGCCTGTATCTTAATTTTGCTCGGCATCATTGATCTGAGAATACCGGGTAGTTATATTGTATCATTTGTATTGTTTGTAGGACTGTTTGGGGGACGTGGATTTGACCTGGCGTATCTTTCGGCGCAGGTGTCCGGAGGCGGCCTGATCCTGGGGGCATTCTTTATGGCAACAGACTATGTGACCAGACCCATTACCATTAAGGGGCAGTATGTGTTCGGTATTTTCTTGGGGATCATGACAGGAATCTTTCGTATCTTCGGACCGGCTACAGAAGGGGTATCCTATGCCATCATTCTGGGTAACCTTATCGTGCCTTTGATTGAGAAGATTACCTGGCCGAAAGCATTCGGAAAAGGAGGGAAGCGCCGTGGAAAATAAAGCAGATGTGCGTAGCATGTTGAAAGACGCCATGATCCTGTTTGCTATCACCCTGATCTCAGGTCTGGTGCTGGGGCTGGTCTATGAGCTGACCAAAGAGCCTATCCGTCTGCAGCAGGAGAAAGCCATTCAAGAGGCTTGTAAAGCGGTATTTCAGCAGGCTGACAGTTTTAAAGAACTGGAATATACAGTGAATGATGAATTGGCCGCAGAACTTTCCGCTGATGGTGTGACAGTGGGTAAGGCATATGAAGCACTGGATGAGAATGGTATTGTAATGGGATATGTGATTCAATCCACTTCCTCTGAGGGTTATGGTGGTAATATCACAATTTATTTGGGTGTTACCAATAAAAAGGTACTGAATGGAATATCCATTCTGGAAATTGCGGAGACCCCCGGGCTTGGAATGAAGGCGGATCAAGAACTGGCACCACAATTTCGTAATAAAAAAGTGCAGGAATTTACTTACACTAAAAATGGTTCAAAATCAGATGGTGAACTCGATGCCATCAGTGGTGCAACAAAGACTACAAAAGCCTTGACCAATGCAGTTAACGGAGGTTTAAAAGTGGTTTTGAATTCTCTGATGACGTTAACAGAGGGAGGTGCGGTAAATGAATAAAGCAGGTGAGAGACTTTATAATGGTCTGATCAAAGAAAATCCTACCTTTGTATTAATGCTCGGAATGTGTCCTACATTGGCAGTGACCACTTCTGCCATGAATGGTTTGGGAATGGGGGCCACCACGGCTGTGGTTCTTGCCATGAGTAACCTGATCATATCCTTACTCAGAAAATTAATACCGAACAAGGTGCGTATCCCTGCCTTCATCGTGATCATAGCGTCCTTTGTAACTGTATTGCAGCTGCTTCTGGAAGCATTATTGCCTGAACTCAATAAGGCCCTTGGTGTGTATATACCTTTGATTGTGGTAAACTGTATCATCCTGGGTCGCGCAGAGAGTTACGCTTACTCTAATCCGCCCATTCCTTCCTTGTTTGACGGTATCGGTATGGGACTTGGTTTTACTTTTGCACTGACTTGTATCGGCGCAGTGAGAGAGCTTCTTGGAACCGGTGCAGTGTTTGGATATTCCATTATGCCTAGCTCCTTTACACCCATCGGCATCTTCGTTCTGGCGCCGGGAGCTTTCTTTGTGCTGGCTGCCCTCGCCGCATTTCAAAATTATCTGAAGATCACCGGTGCCAAGGCCGGGAAAGATGTGAGCAAGATTCAGTCCGGCTGTAGTGAGGATTGTATGAACTGTGGGGAGAAGGGCTGCAGCAGACGTTTTTATGATAATGAGGCAAACATGGAAATTATAGATTTGGAAAAGGAGGAGAACTAATATGACATCATCTGTAAAAGAATTACTCATCATATTGATCAGCTCCTCATTGGTAAGTAACGTGGTCTTAAGTCAATTTCTGGGGTTGTGTCCTTTTCTTGGCGTATCCAAGAAGACCAACACAGCCGCAGGCATGGGAACTGCAGTTATCTTCGTGATCACACTGGCAAGTGCAGTATCCGGTATCATTTATAAATATGTATTGCAGAAATTCCATGTGGAATATCTGCAGACCATTGTATTTATCCTGGTGATCGCAGCGCTGGTGCAGTTTGTAGAGATGTTTCTTAAAAAAGCCATCCCTTCCCTGTATGAAGCCCTGGGCGTGTATCTGCCACTGATCACCACCAACTGTGCGGTACTGGGGGTAGCCCTGACCAATGTACAGAAGGAATACGGTATCGTAGCCGGTATCGTAAATGGCTTCGCTACAGCAGTAGGCTTTACGATTTCCATTATTATCCTGGCAGGGCTCAGGGAGAAGATGGAGTACAATGATTTTCCGGAATCCTTTAAGGGTATGCCCGCAGTTTTACTGACAGCAGGACTGATGGCCATCGCTTTCTGTGGATTTTCCGGATTGTTATAAAGGGAGGCGTAAGTATGGCAACTGGAATATTGATTGCAGCACTGGTTGTGGGCATCGTAGGTATCTTTATGGGTCTGTTCTTAGGTGTGGCAGGGATCAAATTTAAGGTAGAAGTAGATGAAAAAGAAGAGGCTGTACTGTCTGCCCTTCCCGGCAACAATTGCGGCGGTTGTGGTTATGCCGGCTGTGCAGGGCTGGCATCTGCCATCGCCAAGGGCGAGGCTCCTGTCAACGCCTGTCCTGTTGGTGGTGATGCAGTAGGGAAAAAAATTGCTGCGATCATGGGTGTGGAAGCGAAAGAGACAGAAAAGTATGTTGCATACGTTCATTGCCAGGGAGACTGCGACAAGACCCATAGTGACTATGATTATTACGGCATCGAAGATTGCAGAATGATGAATTTTGTACCGGGAGGCGGACCTAAGTCCTGTAACAGTGGCTGCCTGGGCTATGGTACCTGTGTAAAGGTCTGCCCATTTGATGCCATTTATGTGGCAAATGGTGTGGCAGTAGTTGACAAAGAAAAATGTAAAGCTTGCGGCAAATGTACAGAGGTCTGCCCTAAGCACCTGATCTCTCTGATTCCCTACAGTGCAAAGCAGGTAGTGGCCTGTAGTTCTGCAGACAAAGGGCCTGTTACTATGAAAGCCTGTACAGTGGGTTGCGTGGGCTGTGGAATTTGCGTAAAAAATTGTCCCAATGAAGCTGTGAAGGTAGAGAACTTCCATGCAAGTATAGATCACGAAAAATGCATCGGATGTGGTATTTGTCAGGAAAAATGCCCGAAAAAATCGATCTTGAGACTATAAAAAATATATAAATTTTGGTACAACTGTCATAACAATCGGACTTGCTGTATAAAATAAATAACAGCAGAAATGCAGAAAGGATTGTTAAGATATGTACAAGAAAGCTATTAGTGGGCTTCTGCTGGCAAATCTGTTACTGCTGGCAGGAGCCTTTTGTGTGACCGGAGTTCGGTTCAATAAATATGCAGCACAGCCTGCCATTCAGATGAAAGTAGATGCTTCCTTTACGGCAGATGATATGACCAGAACCATAGGCATGGTATTTCGCGCATCTTCCGGAAAGAGAGTGGTAGACTTTGGTATGCTGGATCAGCCAAAGCAGAATGCGAGACCGGTGTACGAAGCAGAAGACAAGCCGTTGCTGGGAGAAGCCCGGTTTTTAAAGTACAATCTGAGTGAGGAGGATTATGATATCCTGCTTCGTATCGTGGAAGCAGAAGCAGGGGGCGAGGATGAGGATGGGAAATTGTTGGTAGCCAACGTAGTACTTAATCGCGTGAATAGTGACCAATTTCCGGACACAGTGTCCGAAGTGGTGCTGCAGGAATCCAAAGGCGTCACGCAGTTTTCCCCTGTGTCATCAGGAAGTATCTGGAAAGTGACGGTCAGTGAAGAAACGAAAGAGGCAGTTGCAAGGGCACTGGGTGGAGAGGATATTTCCCGGGGCGCATTATATTTTGCTGCAAGAAAATATGCAGACAGTGAGAATATGCGTTGGTTTGATGAGAAGCTTACCTTTTTATTCAGCCATGGCGGTCACGAGTTTTACAGCCAATAGGCTGTAAAACAGCATCCAAGACTGAGGGAATTTCGCCCTCAATCTTGGATGGTCTGTTACAAGTTTGTTTGGGTTTGGGGTATGGAAAGGAAAATGGTGTTGCATTGAAGGAGGGAATGTGGTAAAATAGGGCGAGATTATACATAGATGCAGGATTTTAGGCTGCATGAAGGGAGAAAAAATGGAAGTATTGTATAGTAGTACAAGAGGAACCGGAGCTCAGGTGAAGGCTTCAGAGGCGATTTTGAAGGGATTGGCTGATGACGGAGGACTTTTTGTGCCGGATCGTATTCCGGTTTTAGATAGATCTTTGAAAGAATTATCAGAGATGTCATATCAGGAAGTGGCTTATGAAGTGATGAAGCTGTTTTTGACTGATTTTACGGAGGACGAGCTGAAGAATTGTATCGATCGTGCTTATGATGCAAAGTTCGATACAGAGGTGATTGCTCCTTTGGTTGAGGCAAAGGATGCTTACTATCTGGACCTGTTCCATGGTGCTACCATTGCATTTAAGGATATGGCGCTTTCGATCCTGCCTCATTTGATGATCACTTCTGCCAGAAAGAATCAGATTCAGAATGAGATCGTGATTCTGACAGCTACCTCAGGTGATACCGGTAAGGCTGCTCTGGCAGGCTTTGCAAGTGTAGAGGGTACCAGGATCATTGTATTTTACCCGAAGAATGGTGTCAGCCCCATTCAGGAGAAGCAGATGGTGACCCAGAAGGGAGACAATACCTTTGTAGTGGGTATTCATGGTAATTTTGATGATGCCCAGACCGGTGTAAAGAATATTTTCTCCGATAAGGAGCTTGCAAAGG
>JAZRJO010000245.1:0-3197 GCA_045645825.1 Acetatifactor sp.
ATAATTGCCATAGGGAATTCCGGAAACACACTCCTCATAGGTACCATTTATCACAATCCCCCGAGGCTGCTCTTTGTATGTATATACCGCTTCAGCTTCCGCACCACCTTTACCGGCAAAGCCCAACGTAGCACACCCAAAGGTTCCTTCTGTCGGCTGACATTGTGGCAGATAGAAAGCAATCGTCTTACAAATATCAAGGTTTTCTCCTACTACCATCTTAACCACCTCCCTATTAACTAAACCGGTTTAGCAACCCGTAAAAACAGTATAACACATGATTTTTTTCTTGTCAATAACCCTTTGATTACTAAACTAGTTTAGTTTTTCCAAGCTTTCCCAGTATCGCCTCTGAGGGGGCTCCCCGTCTATGAGCAAAAAGGAATTGCGAATGGGACGCCGCTGAATGTCGCTCTCCACTCCCTCTCCAAACACACTTCACACTACTACCCCCCCAATAAAAAACTCCCCTCTCAGGCGGACAAGCTACTTCATTCCACTTGTCCGCCTCAAAGGGAAGTCAAAACACTTCAACCAATGATTTACTTATTTTACACGCAAACACTACCTTCCAACTGCCGCTGAATAAAATCTTCCACCTCATCCCTAGGTATAGACAAAGCCACCGCCATCTCCCCATAAAGGCAATCCTGAGCAATTTTCAAATACCTTGCATCCACCGCCGTCACTTTCCTCCCAGCCTCAATGCGTTTCTGCATCCTACTCCATATAGTCTTGATAAGCTTCACCCATTCTTCACACAGATCCGTCTTTAAGCAGTTCTTATACTCCTGCTCCAAAAACTTTTCATCAGAAATAGTAATCATCTGAATCCGAGGCATCCTCTTAATCAATTCCTGCGCTTCTTCATACGTCAGTACTCTGCGTAACGAATTCCCCGCCGTATCTACCGGCACATAGACAGTACTCGCCACCATATACAGCGGTTTTAAAATATAATACTCCCGCATCTTATCCACTCCGGAAATATCAAGCGTCGTAATCTTCTCCACACTACACACACCTTTGCTACCGCACACTACCTTCTCACCTATCTGAAACACAAAAAGCCTCCTCTCTATGAAACAGTCCCTTTTTACACCTGTAATTCTTTTACTATCATACCCTTATTTTAACAAATTTAAACACAAAATGTCAGTTAAATTTTGCATACAATAGTCGTTTCGCAAAAATATATATATTAAAACCATTTGTTTTTGTTAATTATTTTCTCCACATTAAAATAACTCAAATCCCAACACACTACTTACAATACCAACATCACCCATTGTTTATCCCATACATTGTCTGACATCACATATGAACATTTTAAATTATCTGTATATTAAGTATACCAATTTTTTTCAAATCTTGCAATCACAATTTTTTACAAATAAAAGCAAACCAATCACCACTCTAAGCGGCAGACAGCTCCCATAGCCAGACAGATGAACCCCAAATAGGGGCTGGCATCGCCGGCGAACTAATCTCTGTGGCAGGTAACTGCAGCGCATGGTATAAATAGTTTGACATCTGTAAGGCTATTAGAGTTACTTAGAATTGACTGATGGCGGAAATGGTAGTGTTAGAGAGCCAAAACACAACATGTTTGAGCGCGAAGCGCGAGTTTTGTGTTTTGGCTCTCTGCCCTTAACTTCCATTTCTGCCATCAGTCAATTCTTAGTAACTCTTATTGCCTTACAACTGCAAACTATTTATACCATGTGCAGTTACCTGCCACAGAGATTAGTTCGCCGGCGATGCCGGCCTCCATTTGGGGTTCATCTGTCCAAACTATGGGAGCTATCTGTCGCCAGTCGGATACACAACTCCCTCCGGCAGAGGATCCCATGCATTCAATCCAAGCTCCTGTTTAAACTTCGCCTGTTCCATAGTAAGTTGTGGCAAATCTTCTTCCAGATACTCAAGCAGTTCATCCACACCCTGCCTAGTCTTATTATCAATCAGAAAGATACGCTCACAACCCGCATTGATCATCCACTGTCTAACCATAGGAATATTGGCATAAGGAGAATCAATCTTAGTGATCACGCCGATCAGCGGCCGCAATATAAAAGAATGAAGACTGGCACCGAACAGATTAAAAGGTTCATCCGCCGCCTGAACGATGGCCACCACATCAGCCTCAAAAGAAAAGCATGCAAGTCCCACGCTAAAACGTTTAGACTCCGCATACTCCCCGGGAGAATCTATGGTGTTATCCTCTGTGGTAGTATATTGTGTCTTTGTGTAGTGAAGCTCCTCACCTTTCAAAGCCTGGGTAAGGGATGTCTTTCCCGCTTCACTTCTTCCCATCAAAAATAGCTTTTTCATCTCTCACTTTATACTCCGTTTTAACTTTTGTGAACATCACAAACCGCAAAATTCAATTCCTCATCAAAAAATCTGACAACAGCCTCTACCGCTGTCTGTACATCAGATAACCTTCCGGACACGATCAGTGAACCACAGAAGCGATCCATAAAACAAATCTGTACATTGGCACTCTTCACCGCAACATCAGCAGCCACTACGACCGATTCCCAAGGGGTAAAACGGATCAAACCAATAGATTCCCCGGTATGATCCTCACCCTCATGCACACCGATATGCAGTGCCAGATTTTGATACACACTCTTATCGGAAGGACTGATGACATGGGCAAGACACACTTCCTTCCCCGGCACACGTACCCGGGTCATACGAAGCTTCTTTCCTTTCAGATTCTCATAATCATTATGAAAAATTCTCTCTAAAAGCTGCTCCTTTGTTATCTGCATATATGTACATCCTACCTCTTAGTAATCTTACAAACCACATATTCCAGCGAATCCCTAAAATACTCCACGATCTCAGTCATAGCAGACATTACATCCGAAATCTCACCTGTTATGATCAGCGTGCCGGTAAACCGGTCTGCAAATCCAAGGTAAATATTACCGCTTTTCACTGCAATATCAGAAGCAATAACTGCAGACTCCGGGGGTGTCATATTCATAATTCCAATGGCCGAAGAACTGTAATCCACCTGAGGATTCAGTCCCAGCTTTTGATATATGATAGGATGCGGGGCACGCATTACATGCGCAAAGGTAATCTCCTTGGCGGCCGCCGGCTCCTGTACGATTCTGATTTGTCCTCCATGTTCATTTGTCATCTACTTGTTCCTCACTTTCCAAAGATCATGAATCATTAAC
>JAZRJO010000246.1:0-3393 GCA_045645825.1 Acetatifactor sp.
TGCATGATCAGAATGGTCATCTGCTACCACAAAGGGGATGTCCAGATGATGTAGGGTGGATATCAGCGCCAGTGGGATGTCCTTCAGGAAAAGCAGGCCGTCTATATCTTTATTCATAATACTTTCGGGTAAAGTCAGTTCTTCGTTGACATAACTGTATTCTGAGTAAACAAGCGAGTAATTGTAAGAAGTACACCGTTTTAGCAGGGTGTTCATAATATCAAAATAAAACAGGTTGTCAGACCTGTAGGTAGACTTATCAAACACAACGGCTATAGTAAAGCTTTTCTGAAAGTAAAAACGTTTCGAATTCAGAGTGGGCTTGTAATTGGTCTGTTCTATCACGGTCAATACTTTCTTTCGAGTCTCTTCGCTGATGCCTTCCTTGTTGTTCAGAACAAAAGAAACAGTTGTCTTGGAAACCCCGGCTATACGGGCAATATCTGAAATCGTTAAATTATTTTTCATGGGTTTACTCACTTAATTTCATTTTTTTCATTCTATCATGTACCATATAAAAAGTCAAAATTAATTTTTTTCATTTTTGTCTTTCCCAACTTGTTAGAATATGTTATAATGACCTTATTGTAGGCAAAAGACGGCCGAATGGCCATCAATACCGTGATTGCGGAGTGATCACGGTATAATTCTTTCAGGTTAGTGTGATTTTACAAGCAGCCGACGTGAAGCGGATTGCAGAAATGAGGAAATAATGAAACGGATCATGTTAAAATTAAGCGGTGAGGCCCTTGCCGGTCCTAAGAAGACAGGTTTTGATGAAGATACTGTCAGAAAAGTGGCTCTTCAGGTAAAGGAGCTTGTGGACGCAGGTATCCAGGTCGGGATCGTTACCGGGGGCGGTAATTTCTGGCGTGGCCGCACCAGTGAGAATATTGATCGTACTAAGGCAGACCAGATTGGTATGCTTGCTACAGTTATGAATTGTATTTATGTATCGGAGATCTTCCGATCCGTAGGAATGAAGACCAATGTGCTGACACCTTTTGTATGTGGTGCATTTACGGAACTTTTCTCTAAGGACAGGGCCAATGAGTGCTTTGAGAAAGGGATGGTAGTATTCTTTGCAGGCGGTACCGGACACCCTTATTTTTCCACGGATACCGGTGTGGTGTTAAGAGCCATCGAAATTAATGCAGAGGTGATTCTTCTGGCCAAGTCAGTCGATGGTGTCTATGACAGTGACCCGGCTAAGAACCCTCGGGCGAAGAAGTTTGATGAGATTAGTATTGATGAAGTAGTAGCTAAGAATCTGCAGGTAGTGGATATGACAGCATCTATCCTGGCAAGAGATAACAAGATGCCTATGTGGGTATTTGGTTTGAATGAAGAGAATAGTATCGTGAATACGGTGAAGGGTAATTTCAGTGGTACTAAGGTAACGGTCTAAATTATTCGCTAAAAAGCGGCAGAATGGAGGATATAGAAATGGACGCAAGATTACAGCAGTATGATGACAAAATGAACAAAACAGTAGAATATCTGGAAGCAGATTATATGACCATCCGTGCAGGACGTGCCAATCCGCATGTTCTGGACAAGCTGAAAGTAGATTATTACCGTGTGCCTACTCCGATTCAGCAGGTAGGTAATATCACAGTTCCCGAGGCACGCATCATTCAGATCGCACCTTGGGAGAAGTCCCTTATTAAAGCCATCGAGAAAGCGATCCTGACTTCTGATCTTGGCTTGAATCCTTCCAATGACGGAAGCGTGATCAGACTGGTATTCCCGGAGCTTACCGAGGAGCGCAGAAAAGATCTGGTGAAAGAAGTAAAGAAGAAAGGCGAAGATGCCAAGGTTGCAATCCGTAATATCAGACGTGACGGCAACGATGCTTTCAAGAAGCTGAGTAAGCAGGATGTGTCTGAAGATGAGATCAAGCAGCTGACTGATGAGCTTCAGAAGAAGACTGATAAATATATTAAAGATGTAGATGCTTTGATGGAGAAGAAGTCCAAAGAGATCATGACAGTATAAGCCTGAGCGGTTTTCGTAACAATAAGCGTAACTAAGAGGAGCAGATTCTGCTCCTTTCGCGCATATCGGGAGGCAGCCCAAAGTACAAGGAAGCTTTACCGGATAGTTACTATAAGGAAGGAAATGTTATGAGTGATGAATTGAAGATGCCATCTCATGTGGCCATTATTTTGGATGGAAACGGTCGTTGGGCCAAAGCTAAAGGAATGCCCCGTAATTACGGTCATGTACAAGGGGCGAAGACTGTGGAAACCATCTGTGAAGAAGCCTATCGCATGGGGATTAAATATCTGACAGTGTATGCTTTTTCCACGGAGAACTGGAATCGTCCGAAAGAAGAAGTGGACGCGCTGATGAAGCTGCTTCGCAATTATATGAAGACATGCTTAAAAACTGCTGAGAAGAACAGGATGTGTGTCAGGGTGTTGGGTGAGAAGTCACGTCTGGACGAGGATATCCGCACCAGGATAGAAGAACTGGAGGAGGCTACGAAGCATAATGACGGCCTTCATTTTCAGATTGCCATTAATTATGGCGGAAGAGATGAACTGGTGAGGGCTATGCGCAGGATCATGAGTGAAGTGAAGGATGGAAGTCTTAGTGAGGCCGATCTGAATGAGGCTTGTATCTCGGACCATCTGGACACCGCCGGAATCCCTGAGCCGGATCTGTTGATCCGCACCTGTAATGAGCAGAGGATTTCCAATTTTCTGCTGTGGCAGCTGGCATATACGGAGTTCTATTTTACACCGGTTGCATGGCCTGATTTTACCAAAGAAGAATTGGTCAAGGCAGTGGAAGCATATAATCATAGAGACAGAAGATACGGCCTTATCAAGGGATGAGGACAATAAGTATTTGGAAAGAGAAGTTGTCCTAAGGATAAAGGGAGGAAATGTAAGTGTTTGGAACAAGATTGATAAGCGGCATTGTGCTGATCATTATAGCGCTACTGGCACTTAGCCTGGGAGGACCTACTTTGGCCGGCATTCTATTGGTGATTTCTCTGATTGCCTATCGGGAACTTACCAAGGTGTTGAAAGTTTCAGGGGAGAATCAAGCAAATCCGGGAGCAGAGAAAGAAGATAAGAGACTGAATTTGTTGGAAATCATTGGGATGACAGGGATCATTATTTATTATACCATTGCTTTTTTCTCGGGAACAGAGGTGCTGCTTATGATGTGTATCGTAGGCGTATTTATGGCAATGATGTTTTCTTATGTAGTTGCATTCCCCAAATATCGGGCTGAGCACTTAGTGGGAGCGTTTTTTTCTTTTATGTATGCGCCGGTGATGCTTTCTTTTGTGTATCTGACCAGAATGTGTCCCCGGGGCATCTATATGGTATGGATGATCATCATCAGTTCCTGGGGATGTGATACTTGTGCTTATGC
>JAZRJO010000247.1:0-6111 GCA_045645825.1 Acetatifactor sp.
GCTGCAGTGCTTTCTAAGCCCTTGGCCAATAAATTTGGTAAGGCTGAGGTGAGTGTGGCTGCCAATGCCCTTGCCGCAGCAGTATGCATCGTATTGTTTATCCTTCGTCCTGAAAATGTGTGGGTTTATGTGGCAGTTCAAACTCTTTGCTGGCTGGGACTTGGTATTTTTACTATGGTATCCTGGGCGTTGATTACAGATGTGATTGACTACTCAGAGCTAAAGAATGGTATCCGTGAGGATGGTTCGGTATATGCCTTGTATTCCTTTGCCAGAAAGCTTGGTCAGGCGGCTTCGGCAGGATTGAGCGGTGCGCTTCTGACCATGGTGGGTTATACAGACACCACAGCGTTTGATACAGGTGTAGTAAACGGTATCTTTAATATCTCTACTTTGGTGCCTGCGCTGGGTTTTGGTCTGCTGGCGGCGATTCTGTGGTTCTGGTATCCTCTTCACAAGAAAGAGGTTGATGCAAACGTGATCGCATTAAAGGAAAAGCATAAAGTGGAATAAAAAAGTAAAGAATAAAAATATATAATTTGAAAGGATGACAAAGATGAGAGAAATTCTGAATCTGAATGTAAAGTGGGCATTTTCCAAGGAGGCAGGGGAGGTCCCTTCTACAATGCCTGAGAACTGGTACTGGGTGACACTTCCCCATACCTGGAATGATATTGATGGACAGGATGGAGGAAATGATCTTTATCGCGGTACCTGCTATTATGCAAAGGAGATCATAAAGGCCGATCTGCCTGTTGCAGACAAGTATTATCTGGAGTTTTGCGGTGCTAATTCATCCGCAGAGGTATATGTGGATGGTAAAAGTATAGCGCACCATGACGGAGGTTATTCCACCTGGCGTGTGGATGTGACCAAGGAATTGAAGGAAAAGAGTCTGCTTGTAGTGGCAGTGGACAACAGCCCCAATGACAGTGTATATCCCCAGATGGCAGATTTTACTTTCTATGGTGGTCTGTATAGAGATGTGAATCTGATCGCAGTAAGTAATTCTCACTTTGACCTGGAATATTACGGAGGTCCAGGTATTGCAATTACCCCCATTGTGGAAGGTGAGGATGCCAGGGTGAGTGTGGAAGTATATGTGACAAATGCAGCGAAAGGTCAGAGCCTGAAATATACGCTGAAAGATGCCAAAGGGAATGTGGTAGGTGAAAGTGAACTTAGCGCAGATGAGACAAAAGCAGAGTTTGTGATCAAGAAGGCACATCTATGGCATGGTAAGAGGGATCCCTATCTGTATACGGCAGAAGTGCTGCTGTTATCCGGTGAAGAAGTGCTGGACAATGTATCAGCTCGTTTTGGCTGCAGAAGTTTTGTGATCGACCCTGAAAAGGGATTTATCTTAAACGGTGAAAGTTATCCTTTGCGTGGTGTATCACGTCATCAGGACAGATGGGGGCTGGGTAATGCACTGCTTCCTGAGCAACACAGAGAAGATATGGATCTGATCTGTGAGATGGGCGCCACCACCATCCGTCTGGCGCATTATCAGCATAGTCAGTATTTCTATGATTTGTGCGATGAGAGGGGACTTGTTGTATGGGCTGAGATTCCTTATATCTCCAAACACATGGAAGGTGGACGTGAGAACTCCATTTCCCAGATGAAAGAGCTGGTGATTCAAAATTATAATCATCCCAGTATCGTAGTGTGGGGACTTTCTAATGAGATCACCATGTCCGGAGAGGTGCAGGAAGATTTGTTGGATAATCATCGTGTTTTGAATGACATGGTGCATCAGATGGATCCCACCAGGCTGACTACCATTGCAGCGGTGTCCATGTGTGATATCAATCATCCCTATATACAGATTCCCGACGTAGTATCCTACAATCACTACTTCGGCTGGTACGGCGGCGATACCTCCATGAATGGTCCCTGGTTTGATCGTTTCCATGCCACCTTCCCTAACATCCCCATCGGTGTCAGCGAGTATGGTTGTGAGGCGTTAAACTGGCATACTTCTGATCCGGATCAGGGAGACTATACAGAGGAATATCAGGCTTATTATCATGAGGAGCTGATCAAGCAGCTGTACACCAGACCGTATCTGTGGGCTACGCATGTGTGGAATATGTTTGACTTCGGTGCGGATTCCAGAAATGAAGGCGGCGAGAACGGACAGAATCATAAGGGCCTTGTGACATTTGACCGTAAATACAAAAAGGATTCTTTCTATGCTTACAAGGCATGGTTGTCTGATGAGCCTTTTGTCCACATCTGCGGTAAGCGCTATGTAGACCGTGTAGAAGATGTGACCAAGGTAACAGTATATTCCAATCTTCCGGAAGTAGAATTGTTTGTAAATGGAGAAAGCCTGGGCAAGCAGAAGAGTCCGGAACATTTCTTTTACTTTCAGGTGCCAAATGCAGGCCGGTCAAAGCTTGTGGCAGTGGCGGGAGAGTGCAGAGACGAAAGTGTGATCCGTAAGGTGGATACCTTCAATGAAGAGTATCGCCTGAAGGAGAAGGGTGCTATTCTCAACTGGTTTGATATTACCGCGCCGGAAGGATACTTCTCCCTGAATGATAAGCTTAGCGAGATCATGAAGGTGGAAGAAGGGAAAACGCTGTTTATGGGACTGATGCAGCAGATGATGCAGGGCACCGACAACGGTGGAATGGAAATGTCACCGGAGCTGATGCAGATGATGGGTGGATTTACCGTGATCCGCATGTGCAGCCTTATGGGTGCGGTCAATGTAAAAGTGACCAAGGAGCAACTGCTTGCATTAAATGCACAGTTGAATCAGATTAAGAAGCCTTATGAAAAAAAATAGCAAAAAATAAAAAAAACAATTGACATTTAACGCAGATAGTGTTATTATCTTACTTGCGTGATGCGACAGGGCTTTTATAGAAGGCGATAGTTGCAGAATGCTATGCGGAAGTGTCGGAATTGGCAGACGAGCAAGACTAAGGATCTTGTGATCATTGTGATCGTGTGGGTTCAAGTCCCATCTTCCGCAGTAAAATTTTTAAAGTTGAGTAAACAATTTTAAAAATTCAAAATATTACTTGACACACATAAGAAATTGTGTTATAGTAATAACTGCCTTGCAGAGATGGCGGAATTGGCAGACGCGCACGGTTCAGGTCCGTGTGGTAGCAATACCATGAGGGTTCAAGTCCCTTTCTCTGCACTACCCAAGAGCTTCTGATACAATTCAGAAGCTCTTCTTACGTGGACCATATAGACATCTTTACAAAAATTTCTTTTCGATCAAAGCCTACTGGTATCTGAATAGAATCGGTTTGTAACGTCAAAAAATTTCTCCATGGGATTGGAAAACACTCTGTTTTTGCGCCAAACAAGGCCTAATTTACGCTTTTCAGCGGGGAAAGTAATGGGGATATGGACAGTCCCTGTCACCCCGCTTTTTTGTGCACCAAGCTGTGTGGTTACGGACACTCCATGACCGTCGGCTGCAATCTGATCTCTGAGGGTATAGTCGCAGGTCATGACTACCTTTGGGGAAAAACCGGCTTGTTGAAACATATGGTTGATAAACTGCTGCAAATTGGTCTTTGCGTCCAGATTGATGAAAGCTTCATCCCGGCATTCCCGCAGATCAATCTCTTTTCGGTTAGCCAGAGGATGGTTTTTTGGGACAAGAAGCACCATGTTGTCTTCATAGAGAGTAGCGTATTGCAGGCGGGAGGTGTCCAGCTTTTCAATCTGATTTAGACCGCCCAGATAAAAATCGATATCACCATTGAGGATGCTGTCCCAGAATCGGTGATCCTCGATGGACCGTCGGTTAATCTTCACCTCAGGATGGAGACTGTTAAATAACAGGAATAATTCGTTCCAAATGTAAGGGCTGAGAAGTCCCAGATTGAGGGTGCAATCGTTCTCGTTCTTCAACCGGGCGATAGCCTGTTTTCCGTTTTCAAGCGAAAAAATAGCTTCTTCCACGTGCCGTTTGAAGGCCTCGCCGTATGGCGAAAGGGCAATGTTACGTCCTTTACGGACGAACAAGGGAACTCCTAGTTCCGCTTCCAGCTTTTTAATGGTGGAACTCAAGGAAGGCTGAGAAATATTCAGCATGTCGGCTGTTCTGGTGACATGCTGCTGATTTGCCAATAACAGAAAATATTGTAACTGAAGCAATTCCATAAGGTCATCTCCTGTAAACATATAAGTTATAATCTATAAGTATATAAATTATTATATATTGGACGGCAGAAAAAGTCAATGCTATGATGAAAGGAACAATCGAAAACATCGGATATATTTGGCGTTATATACGGTTAAATGGGAAAGGAGTTTTCTATGAAAGACAGAACCATTCGAATTGGCGTAGACGTAGGCGGTACCAACACCGACATTTGCGCCATTGATGAAAAAAGCGGAGAATTGATGGTATACAAACTGCCTTCGTCGCTGCACGATCAATCTGCAGCCGTTGTGGAGGGTGTTAAGGTCATCGCTGAAGAATACAATTTCTCCGGCGAAGACGTGAGTCGTTTCATGCATGGCACCACCGTTGCCACCAATGCCATTCTGGAAGGCCGTGGCGCAAAAACTGCTCTCATCACCACAGGCGGCTTTCGCGATCTGCTGGAGATTGGCCGTCAGAAGCGTCCCGACCTATATGATCTGCAGGCCGACAAGCCTCGCACACTGGTGACTCGCGATCTTCGCTATGAAGTCGGAGAGCGTCTGAACTACAAGGGCGAGGTTGTCCGTGAAATCGATCGGGAAGAGGTGGCGCGCATCGCCCGGGAAATCAAGGAAAAGGGCGCGGATGCCGTGGTGGTCATGTTGCTCAATGCCTACCTGAACGCCGAAAATGAAGTGCAGGTCAAAGAAATCATGGAAGAAATCTATCCTGAGGCATTTTTGACCATTTCCAGCGATCTTTCCAAGCAGTTTAGAGAATACGAGCGTCTCTGCGGTACGGTGCTCAACTCCTTCGTGGGTCCGGAAGTCAAAAAGTACATGAACAACCTGAAAAAGACCCTGGAATCCATCGGCATTCAGAATACCTACATCAACCACTCCAACGGCGGTTTGATGTCCATTGATGAATCCATGAAGTTCCCGGTGAAGACGGCCTTGTCCGGCCCCGCAGCCGGTGTGGTGGGTGCTCAGTACATCACCGATCTTATCAATGAAAAGGATTTGATCACTGTGGATATCGGCGGCACCAGTACCGATATTAGTCTGGTGGTGGATGGCCGCTTCGAGGCTTCTGATGAAAAGACCATCAGCGGTTATCCCGTACGAATCCCCTCCATTGACATTTCTACTATCGGTGCCGGCGGCGGCAGCATCGCCTGGATCGACAGCGGCGGCATCCTGAAGGTTGGACCCCAGAGTGCCGGTGCCAACCCCGGCCCTGCCTGTTATAATCTGGGCGGCAAAGAAGCCACCATCACCGACGCTCGCGTGGTGCTGGGGCATTTGAATCAGGAGACTCTGTTGGGCGGCAGACTACCCATCAAGTCCGATTTGTCCACTGAGGCTGTGGGAAAGCTTGCAGAAAAGATTGACATAGAGATGCTGGAGACCGCTCGCGGCATTATCTCGGTTTCCAACTCCAACATTGTCAAGGAGATCAAAAATGTTACCGTTGCCAAGGGCTATAACCCCACTGAGTTCTGCCTGGTGGCCTTCGGCGGCTCCGGCCCCCTGCACGCTGCCGAGCTGATGGAGGAAATGAGCATTCAGAAGGCGCTGATCCCCAAGACCCCCGGCCTGCTGGCAGCCTACGGCCTGCTCACCGAGAATATGCGCCGTGACTTCGTCCAGACTTTCGTTATGGACATCTCCGACGACTGTGCCGCCGTTTTGGAAAAGTGGTTTGCCGCATTGGAAAAAGATGCGGATCCCCGAACGGGAAAACCTTTGATTCCGACACCCGACAGCATTCTGAAACTTTGCAAAGCCTATGATATTCCCTATACAGACCTTTCCATTTTCAACTTTCTGAATGAAAATGAACTTGACTCTTTTATCATTACACAAATGCGCCGCATCCGAAGCGAAGATAAAAAACGGTTTGCGGAACTGATGGCGCGCATCGAAGACGAAACGATTCTGTATTGAAATAACATGCACCCCGAAAGTATGGAACTTTCGGGG
>JAZRJO010000248.1:0-2829 GCA_045645825.1 Acetatifactor sp.
GAAAAAGCTTCTGGAGATTCAGAATACGATCCGGACCAAGCTTGGATTGTAGGACTAATTTTGGAGGAAAAGATGATGAATAAATACGGTGTGATTATGGCCGGCGGCGGAGGCACAAGATTCTGGCCTCTTTCCCGTCAAAAGACTCCCAAGCAGCTTTTGAACCTTTCCGGTAAGGAGCTGATGGTAAATGAAGCGATTGATCGTCTGTCTTATACAGCCGATAAGAAAGATATTTTTATAGTGACCAATGCGGCTCAGGTGGAATCCATGCTGAAAGCCACAAAGGGGCGCATTACTCCTGACCATATCTTGTCAGAGCCTTCAGCACGCAATACAGCTGCCTGCATCGGCTATGCAGCTATGGAGATCCTGAAGAAATACGGAGACGGCATTATGGTAATCACCCCTTCTGATGCGTATATACGCGATACGGCAGGGTTTACCAGAGTGTTGACAGAGGCTGTGAAGGCTGCTGAAGAACAGGATAAGCTGGTGACCATTGGTATTACCCCTACTTTCCCGGCTACCGGTTACGGCTATATTAAGTTCGATAAGGAGCAGGACTGTGTTGCTAGGACTGTTCTGGAATTCAGGGAAAAACCGGATGAGGAGACTGCCAAGTCTTATCTCGCTACAGGTGCTTATGCGTGGAACAGCGGTATGTTTATCTGGAAGGCCGGCACGATCCTTAAGAAGTTTGAACAGCTGATTCCTGATATTTATGCGGATCTGGTGAAGATCGGTGAAGCAATGGGTAAGGACAATGAGTATGATGTGGTGAATGAAGTATACCCGAACATTCGTAAGATCTCAGTAGACTACGCCATCATGGAGCCTTCCGCAGCGGCAGGTGATGTACTGGTTGTTCCCGGGGAATTCGGATGGAACGACGTGGGAAGCTGGGATATGATGGGCGTACTGCACGATGAGGATGCTAATGGCAATATCCTGTTGGGTGATGCACTGGCAATCAATACCACCAATAGTGTGGTGTATTCCGGTAAGAAACTGGTAGCAGCAGTGGGTGTGGACAATCTGGTCATCGTAGAGACACCGGATGCCATTATGGTATGTAATAAAGATAAGGCTCAGGATGTGAAACTGATCGTGGATGAGCTGAATGCTTTGGGGCGGAAGGAATTGTTGTAAGAGTCTTGGTTGGCAGTAAATACAAGGGTTAAGAGCCGGGCGGCGGAATGGTAAAGCAGCCCGGCTTACATTTGTGCAAAATACACTAAAAAAAGACCCTTGCACATGAGGTTGTACAATTTGCACAATGCCATTTAGCTTCCAAAAATCCAGTAATTATAAGGGTTTTAGCGTGCAAAACTTTGTTTTTTTACCTTTGTGCAATTTTTTTGCCGCATTTTTTTCTACATCATAGCGTCGATAAAAAACTTGCTTTCTCATTATGCCTGTGATATAACACATTTATCAGCAATACCGGTATGTGCATGAAATTTACAGGAAGGAAAGTAAAATTACGAATGCACCAAATTGCGAAACAACCGGGAATGGTCACATTCTCGACTCAATTACAAAAGGCGAAAGGTAAGATGCGCTTTAAGCTTACCAACGATTACATGTTCCGGGCAACCTTTCAGAAGAATAAGAAGGCTTTAACAGGTCTTGTCAGTGCACTGTTAGGTATCAGTCCCGAGGATATCCAATCCATTGAGATCCTAAACCCTATCGAACTGGGTAAGTACATAGAGGACAAGGATTTTATATTGGATTTGAAAGTGTTATTAAATAACAATACCACTATCCTCATTGAAATGCAGGTACTGAACCTGGGTAATTGGCCGGAACGGTCCCTTGGTTATCTGTGTCGGTCTTACGATGACTTGAATAAAGGGCAGAACTATCTGGAGGCGAAGCCTGTTGTGCAGGTATCTTTTTTGGATTTTACCCTTTTCAAAGATTCGCCTGATTTCTTTGGTACCTATAAGTTCATGAATACCAAAAATCATAAAATTTATAGTGACAAACTGACACTACATGTGGTAGACTTAACTCAGATAGACAATGCCACCGAGGAAGAAAAACTCCAAGGAATTGAGTACTGGGCCAGACTTTTTAAGGCCACCACATGGGAGGAGATCAAAATGCTAGCATCCAATAACACTTTCATGGCTGAAGCAGCTGAAACCGTATACCAGCTGAGTGCACAGGACAGGATACGCTATCAATGCGAAGCGCGCGAAGATTTTTATAACCAACAGAGGTACTTGCAACAGTGGAGAGAACGCCTGGAAAAGGAGACTGAGGAACTGGCGCAGAAGAACGAGACGCTGGCGCAGAAGAATGAGACTCTGGAACAAAAGAACGAGACTCTGATCCGGGAGGCAGAGAAATTGGCGCAGAAACATGAGCAGTTGCTTCAAAGCAATGCACTTAAGGATGAAGAGCTTGTAGCAAAGGATGAGCTGATTGCCCGTCTGCAGGCAGAACTTTCCAGGCAAAAAGATAAATAAAGTGTTTATAAAAACAGCTAAGTGATGTAAAAGGGGAATCAAATGTATGTGCGAAAGAGGAGTAAGATATGGACAAACAGGGTACAAAGGAAAATAGACAACAAGCAGTTTATTGGCGCAAGAAGCTGAATTGGTATCTGAATGAAGCCTCTGCCGAGGAATATGACGAGGCAGAAGTGCAAGCAATCATGGACCTGCTCCTGGTTCTGGATCCGGAAGGATACAAAGAGGAGTATTATACTCCGGAGAAAGGTCTTGAAAGATTCTGGCAGACCTATGAAATCCGCCAGCGCATTCAGGATGAATTTGAAAGATTACAGGCTGGAGAAGTAAGCTTGGCGGATTATCC
>JAZRJO010000249.1:0-3142 GCA_045645825.1 Acetatifactor sp.
CACTCCGGTGTCTTGTAAAGCTTGCTATAGATACAATTGTGGAAATAGTAGGTCTTCACATCCTTGTAATGATTAGACTTATGCACAGCCTGGAACAGGTCATTCAACAAGCTGCTAAAAGGAATCATGGTACCGCCGGAATCCATAAGGAGCAGAAGCTTCACGGCATTTTTTCTGGGCTTTTTCATGACAATCTGGAGACAGCCCCCGTTATTGCAGGTCTTGTCCACCGTGCCTTCGATATCCAGCTCAGTCTCCGGAATGTCCAATCTGCTGGAGAATTGCCGAAGTTTTCTAAAGGCAAGCTGGAACTGTCTGTTATCTAATACTTTGTCGTCTCTGAAATCTCTGTACTTTCTGGCACCTACTACGGCAAAGGCAGACTGATAGCCGGTCTTGCCGCCTACCCGGACGCCTCCCACATTGCCTCCCATATTACCAAATGATGTCTTACCCATGGTACCGATCCAGAAGCTGCCGCCATTATGTTCACTGTCCTGATCCTTCAGACGCTGTCTGAACTTCTCTTCCACATCTTCTTTGTCAACCCGGACTTCCTCTTCCATCTTGTTCAGATGATCTCTTGCTTCCTCGTGGGCAAGCTCCATCATTTCGGACTTGTCCAGCCAGCGAAGCATTTCTGCACCCACTTCGGTCTCTTTCTGAGCGGCCTTGAAGCATTCTTCAAAGGCCATATCATATTTATCATAATCGGTTTCCCTTTTAACCATGATCATCCTGGCCACGTAGTAAAACTGCGTCAGGGAACTGCCGCACAGGCCACTTTCCAGCGCTTCCTGCAGTGTCAGCCACTCTCCCAGCGTTACGTGCAGCCCCTTGGCTCTCAGCGTGTGAAAAAATTTTATAAACATATACTCACCGCCACTCTCATCCTGCACACATTAAAACAGGTTTCCGGAATGTTTTACAAGCTCCAGATCCTCATCCTTCTTTACCACCACTCCCACAAAAGGCAGGGCTTTCTTGATCCGATCTGCCGGGATACCGCCGAGCTGAAGGGCATTGATCCAGTCAATGAGTTCAGAGGTGCTGGGTTTCTTACGGATATCACGAATGGCACGGATATCGTAGAACACTTCCATGGCATTCTTTAAAAGGTTCTCTTCCACATTAGGATGATGTACCTTTACAATTTCTTCCATCAGCTGCTGATCAGGGAACTCAATATAATGGAAGATACAACGGCGCAGGAATGCATCCGGAAGTTCTTTCTCCGCATTGGAGGTAATGATAACAATGGGTCTTTGTTTTGCTTTGACCGTTCTCTTGGTCTCATGAATGTAAAACTCCATCTGGTCCAGTTCCCACAAAAGGTCATTGGGAAATTCCAGGTCTGCCTTGTCTATCTCATCGATCAGAAGTACTACTTGCTCCTCACTGTCAAAGGCTTCGCCCAATTTGCCCAGCTTAATATATCTGGAGATATCATCTACCCCCTCTTCACCAAACTGACCATCATAGAGGCGCTGAATGGTATCATAAACGTATAATCCCTCCTGGGCTTTGGTGGTCGATTTAATATTCCAGATGATCAGTTTCTTCCCCAAGGAAGCAGCCACAGCTTCTGCCAGCTTGGTCTTGCCGGTTCCCGGCTCTCCTTTAATGAGCAGCGGCTTCTTTAAAGCGATGGCTACATTTACACTGGCCATCAATTCTTCACTTGCCACATAATCCCGGCTTCCTTGGAAACCTGCTCCCTGAAAGCCTGTTCCATTTATTCCATTACTCATATCTACCATTTTCTCCTATTTTACTGATGCAATCAAATTTATTTCACTGGCCGGACTAATCATCCCAGCCAATGATCTCCATCTTTTTATCACGAAGCATCAGATCCTTCACTGCCTGATCCGCCGCCTTGCCTTCAAACAATACTTGATTCACTTGCTCGATGATTGGCAGCTGCACTTGATATTTACGGGCCAGTGCCATAGCCGCTTTGGCAGAATACACACCCTCTACTACCATCTTCACTTCCTTCATGGCTTCTTCCATGGTATATCCCTGTCCGATCAAAATGCCTGCACCTCGATTTCGTGAATGCTCACTGGCACAGGTTACAATCAGATCGCCGATTCCCGTAAGCCCACAAAAGGTCTCAAATTTTCCTCCCATAGCAGTTCCCAGACGGGCAATTTCTGTAATTCCTCTGGTGATCAGTGCAGCCTTGGTATTATCTCCATATCCTAATCCGTCAGCGATTCCGGCAGCCAGTGCCACCACATTTTTTAAGGAGCCGCCCAACTCAATACCCAGAATATCCGGACTGATATAGACACGGAACACTTCACTCATGAAAATATTCTGAATCCACTCTGCAGTTGCTTTCTTCTTCGCACCGATCACAATGGTAGTGGGCAATCCCCTGCCAACTTCTTCTGCATGAGAAGGACCGCTCATAACAGCCACCTCTGCCTGTGGAATCTCTTCCTCTATGATCTCAGACAATGTCATCAGTGTGGTCTCTTCAATTCCTTTTGCCACATTGACAACACGTTGTCCTTCTGTGACCATATCCTTCATTCTATGGGCCGTACTTCTGGTGTAGGGACTTGCCACTGCCAATACCAGCAGATCCTTGCCTTCCACTGCTTCCTGCAGATTCGTAGTAAATACCATATCCTCAGCAAGTTTTACACCCGCCAGAGCTTTATGCTCATGATGTTCCTTAAGATATGCTATCTCTGTCTCCAAAGCAGACCATATACAGATTTCGTGTCCATTATTATGTAGCAGGACTGCCAAAGCACTTCCCCAACTTCCTGCCCCAATCATACCGATTTTTGCCATAATGCCTCCTTAATCCAGCTTATTCTTCTTAAACAGATAGGTCTTACGCTCTTCTCCCCGTAACAGACGCCCGATATTGGTTCTATGCTTCCAGAAAGCCATGACTGCAAGCAAGGCAGTGACCAGATACATCTCATTTAAGTATACCTGACTCATTTTAAACAATCCTAACTGTCCGCATATGATCATCTCCACCATAAGTCCCACATAGACAAGCAATGACCCCAGTGAAACATAGTGTGTGAGCAAAAAAGCACCAAAAAACAAGATGAGCATCATAGGAATAGACACCGGGTGCAGGGATATGATCAATCCCGCTGTGGCCGCAATC
>JAZRJO010000250.1:0-2476 GCA_045645825.1 Acetatifactor sp.
TACAGTATTACCTGCCTGGAGATTGAGGATACTCATATCAGCCTTGTAAAATGGGCATTGGCGACAGGGCCTGATATGCGACTGTACGTGTCCAGAGAAGTGCTGTCGGGACCAATCTCTTTGACTTAGCATCATTTAGGGGCATGCTCTTTCAACACACTAGTGAGCACAGGTATCCACCACATGATCCTCTGTCTTCGAGTACATGATCATTTGTGCCCGATACAATCCGAAATAGCCGGAAAGCATATAACTGACTGCAACAGTCACCAGAAAATAAGGCATGCCTTCAAATCCAAACAATTCAAAAGCGATCAAAAGGGATGTCAAAGGGCTGTTGGTCACACCGCAGAACAAGCCCACCATACCACAAGCTGCCACAGCAATACGCAGGTACACTGTGGATACGAAGATCAGAGGCATCATTCGAAAGGGAATATCCGTAGACGACTGAATGGACGTGATTACCATATTGGTTCCCTTATCGTCTGCATCCTTGGAAAATCTGTACAGAAACACGATTACAATTCCCGCCACCGGTAACCCCAGCACGATCAGTGGATTCCGTGCCCGAAAACCGTTCACAAACAGCAAGGCATGTCCAAACAGAGAACTGACTGTTCCTACGATCAAACCTACGATAATACCGATCACAAGCCACTTCAAAAGTTTTTTCACACAATAAAATCCTTTGCAGAAACAATTCTTTTGCATAAACTCTCCTACCAAACTTTTTATGAAAGTAGTAATATTTTACTTGCTATTTGAATATAATACTGATATAATTAACTTGAAAATAATTTACTTTCAAGTTAATTACTTTAAAGTTAGCTATTCCCAGGAGAGGAGAAGCCCCATGTTTTTAGGAAGAGAAAAGGAATTAAAGGAGCTAAAAAGTCTTTATGACCAGAATTGTGTTCAGCTTTTTGTACTGTATGGCCGCAGGCGTCTTGGCAAGACATCTTTACTGAGAGAATTTTGCAAGGATAAAAAGTCCATTTTCTTTGCTGCCGAGCAGAGTAATGAGAAGTTAAACCTGGAGAAATTCTCCACCCTCGTTTTTCAATATTATAATGAAAACACATTAGAGCCCTTTACCTCTTGGGAGAATGCGCTGCTGTATATTGACAACAGGCAATTGGAGGAGCCTCTGGTGTTGGTTTTTGATGAATTTCCTTATCTGGCCAATATTAACCCCACCATTCTTTCTGTGCTGCAGCATTTGATCGACCACAAGCTACAGTTCGGTAAGCTCTTTTTGATATTATGTGGCAGCTATATGGGCTTTATGGAGAAGGAGGTTCTGGGATCTAAGAGTCCGCTGTTTGGCCGAAGAACCGCACAATTACACATGAAACCTTTTGATTACCGCACCAGCATTCAATTTGTGAAGGGCTTTTCTGATGAAGAGAAGCTGATGCTCTATGGCGCATTTGGCGGTACTGCCATGTACCTTAAGCAGATACAGTCCTCAAAGAGCTTGAAGGAAAATATACTGCACATCTTCCTGAATCCTATGGGGTATCTGTATGAGGAGCCTTTGCTGCTGCTTAGACAGGAAGTGCAGGAGCCCGGTGTATACTGTGCGATCATTGAGGCAATTGCAGGGGGGGCATCCAAGTCCAATGAAATCGCTACCAAGACAGGGGAGGAAGCTGCCAAGTGTTTAAAATATATTAAGACACTGCAGGAACTTGGCATTGTAGAGAAAGAGACTCCTTTCGGGGAGAAGGACTCCTCCAGACGTACCCTTTATGCCCTTTCTGACTTCATGTTCCGGTTCTGGTACCGATATGTGTCCGGGAACCGTTCTCTGTTGGAGATGAATGCCGGCGAAATTGTGTGGAATCGTAAAATAGAGAGCGATTACAGTCATTACATGGGGCTAGTGTTTGAGCGTGCCTGCCGTGATTATTTACTGTATCAGAACAGTCTGGGAAATCTGCCGATTTTGTTTACAGAATCCGGAAGATGGTGGGGAAGTAATTCTCAGTCCAAGGAACACGAGCAGGTAGAAATTGACCTTGTGGCCAGAGATGAGAAAGATTACCTGATCTGCGAATGCAAATGGAGAAATGAACCCCTAGACTATCCTGTACTCTCTTCTCTTCGCAGAAAAGCAGATATTATGAACCGCAATAGAGAAAATACCTGGTTTGTATTATTTTCAAAGTCTGGGTTTAGCAGTGCCGTTGTAGAGGCTTCCAGGCAGGAGAAAGATGTGATACTGGTTTCTCTGCAGGATATGCTAAATGCCTAGTGTTTACACCGAGTATTCATACTCAAACGCCGCATTATCCACTTCATACTCAAAGATAGTCCGACCACTGTCCACCAGTTGATAATACACTCTGCAGGATGCCGTTTCATGAATGGTACGACACATATTGCCCCGGGTAGGTGCCGCAAGGGGATGCCCTTTTTTCTCCAGCCTTCTGACGGTTAATTGCCGGCTCCCCTGACGGATTACCACCTC
>JAZRJO010000251.1:0-4026 GCA_045645825.1 Acetatifactor sp.
AGTACATATTTTCGGACAACTTCCAAATACTATAAATGTTAACAAGCTGACAATATATATGGAGAATCAAAATGAACACAGATAAAAAAGACTTAGGTGCCCGGTTAGCCTACGCAGCCCTCGACGAGGTACCACGGCCCAAAGCAGATGCCAAGGAGATCGTAGGCTTGGTAAAATCCAGCGGCCGCATCACCGGCTACCAGCTCTCAGACGGAGAAACTGTCTCCAAAGAAGAAGGCGTGGCCATGGCCAAAGCCGGCGAGATTCAGGGTGTGGGTGTGGCTCACCGAAAAGATTCGGAATATTTGAAATCGTTGCCGGATGGTACAGAAGATAATAATTTGGGCAACCTGCCTTCTGTAAGTGGTTAAGTCTCACCACCGTAAAGTGCGCCTGTGGTGCGCGTAAACTAAAAATGGCGCTGCCATAATGAGCAGCGCCAATTCTTTCAGAATCTTCTCAGAAGGAGCCGGTGTACACAGGCTGACGATCACGATGGCAGCCAGGCTTAATGCAAAGCCTGCCACCAGGGAATACAAACCGGTGGTCTTGCCAATCGTTGCACCATTTATAAAGGGTATGTAATCCCAGATGATAACGGTCAGCGCATCGGTTACCACACCTGCCACTGCACCCTGGAAATTAGTTCTCTTCCAGAACAGGGAAAGCAGTACCAAAGGACCAAAGGCAGCACCCAGACCTGCCCAAGCATTGGATACCAGACCCATGATGGTATTATTAGGATTCAAGGCAATGATGTATGCCACTACAGCCACAGCTACTACCGTGATTCTGCTGACACGGAACACCTTCTTGGTATCAGCCTTCTTATCAATCAGCCCTTTATAAATATCTTCTGCTACACTGGAAGCACTCACCGGCAGCTGAGAATCTGCTGTGGACATGATCGCCGCCAGGATACCGCACAAAAACAGTCCGGCAATAAAGGGCACATGAATATCTTCAATAAAAAGTTTCTTGATCAACTCTATAAACACTCTCTCATGGTCAATTCCTTTTCACTTCGCACCGCCATGAAACGCACCAGAATGTGAGGCATTCCAAAGTAACCAAGCCCCCAGCCCAGACCGGAGATAATATTGACAAAAGTATTGTTACCATCCTTATAACGCATGATATTGGTAAAGTCTCCTACCGTAGAAGGCAGACTATTGGCCGCAAGACCGGAAGCAATCGTAGCCCCGTTCTGTCCCATTATCATCAGCGTTACAATGGGTACTGCCAAGAGTGCAACCAGCATCAGCATACCCTGAATAAAGTCTGTCACACACACCGCAAAAAATCCACCCAGGAAAGTATATACCAGAATCACCACTGCACCGATGGTCAGGGAAATCTTATAATCTACCCCAAAAATAGATTCAAACAACTGTCCGCCTGCAGCCAGCGCGGATGCACAGTAAACCAGGAAAAAGATTACAATGGTCACTGAAGAAACACTCATCAATACCCATGAAAATTGTGGGTTGCAATTGTGTGGGGGTTATTGTATACTTTACTTGTGGTTATTGATTTTTTAGTTATATGGTAAATAGATATATATGAATAAGGTGGATAGTTAGTATGTGGATTGCGGATCAGTGGAAGGATTATGAGGTTTTGGATACTTCGAATGGGGAGAAGTTGGAACGGTGGGGGGATTATATATTGGTGAGGCCGGATCCACAGGTAATTTGGAAGACAGCTCATGAGCATGGTGGGTGGAAGAGGAAGAATGGGCATTATCATAGGAGTGCTAAGGGTGGCGGAGAATGGGAGTTTTTTGATCTGCCGGATGAGTGGACGATTGGTTATCGGGAGCTTGTGTTTCACTTGAAGCCTTTTAGTTTTAAGCATACGGGGCTTTTTCCGGAGCAGGCGGTGAATTGGGACTGGTTTTCGAAGATCATTCGGGAGGCAGGAAGGCCGGTGAAGGTGCTGAATCTGTTTGCTTATACGGGTGGGGCTACAATTTCGGCTGCGGCTGCGGGAGCGGCTGTGACTCATGTGGATGCTTCTAAAGGCATGGTAGGTTGGGCCAAGGAAAATGCTGCTTCCTCAGGGCTTTCGGATGCTCCGATCCGCTGGCTGGTAGATGACTGTGTGAAGTTTGTGGAAAGGGAAATCCGTCGTGGGAATAAATATGATGGTATTATCATGGATCCCCCCTCTTACGGCAGAGGACCTAAAGGTGAGATTTGGAAGATTGAAGAGAGCATCTGGCCTTTTATTGAACTGACCACTCAGATTCTGTCGGAGGATGCCCTGTTTTTCCTGATCAACTCTTATACCACAGGACTGCAGCCTGCTGTTCTGTCCTATATGATGAACACAGCTATTGTCAAACGTTTTGGCGGCCATGTGGAGGCGCAGGAAATCGGACTGCCTGTGACCAGAAACGGACTGGTACTGCCTTGTGGCGCCTCCGGCCGTTGGTCAGCAATAAAAAAGTAACTGCCTGCGGTTCCTGCACTTAGTCATGACAATTTTATAACCACGCCGCTTTGAAAGTTTAAAGTACATGCTTTCGAAGCGGTGCTATTTTTTGCAAACACCATGCACCCATTACAGAGCACAGTAATGTGATCCCAAAAAAGATAGGGAATGTTAACATAAAGGAAAAGTCCACGGGTGTCACATGAAGCACCTTATACATTACATTCAGAAACACCGGATGAATCAGGTAAATGGCAAAGCTAAGCTTTGATAGGTTCACAATCAGCGTCTTACCGTATTTTACAACAGGTCTATGTTCCAATGACCAGCCATTGTGTTGAAATTGCTCACTTAAACTCATGGCAAATAACATGATGCCTACAGACAAAAGTACAGTGAGAGGATAATTATATGCCATCTGCAGGCTTGCGCCCCGAAACAAGCGATCCCGCACCATCTCTCCCAGCACGATCAGAATCCCAACGCCCCATACCAACACATGGTTTGCCCCCACTCTCTTCTCTTTTCTGTGCAGACAATATCCGAATACATAATAAAACACATAAATGGACCCATCCGGCAATACCGGGAATGCTGCCTCTTCCACAAATTGATTGAGGAAAGGCAGTCCACTGCTTCCCACCAATAAAAGCGCCAGCCCCAGCACAATCCCCCAATAGGGCAACCGTTTTAACACCCACTTGAGAGCAGGTGTCAGCGCATACATAACCAAAATCAGATACAAATACCACAGATGGGACCAACTTTGCATGGTAAGCACCATCCAAAGCCCTTCCCACAACATACTGATCCGAAAGGTCCTCTCCGCCAGGATCAACTCCATACAAGAGAAAGGAATCCCAAATAGTAAAAGGGCCAGCACGATCCTGACACAATACTTCTTTATCATTTTCCCAAAGCCAATCTCCTTCTCCTGATCCAGGAAAAGGAAACCGGAAATCATCAAAAACACCGGCACACACCAGGTCACCATATCCATGATTAAAAGCATCCACTGCCCATCCGCATAAGCAGATGTGTTCATAATATCCACTGCCCCTGTCAGCGTGTGCATCATCACAACTGCACAGGCAGCCAAAGCACGCAGCACATCAAGCCAATACAACCTGCTCTTCTGTCCACTTTCCATATTTTCTATCTTCAAGGCTTGTCCACATTTCATTCAATCTACCGCCTTTCTTTCATATCTACCACCCTAAGTACACCCCAACCCTCTCCTCTGCCCAAGTCACACTTGAAAAATTTAACAAAAATAACCAAAAATTAATAATTGCCCACTAAATTTTAACACTCTTTTTACATCCATACATTGCTTCCTACGTCAAGAAACTGTATAATCTAAAGAAGGTGGTGTTTACGCTACACACCAAACAAGAGAAGGAGTCACCTATATGCCTCAAAAAATATGGTATTTGCCTAAACCCAAACAACATTTGATCAGCCTGTTAATCTCCCTGTTTGCCATGGGAGTTGCAACCGGTCTGGCTTTTATGTATTATTATATGGTTCCGGAAAACTCCGCCAATATTGCCATGATCTACATTCTGGCTCTGGTACTGATCTCCCGCT
>JAZRJO010000252.1:0-2041 GCA_045645825.1 Acetatifactor sp.
GCGTGCCAAGCCGACCTCTGAATTGCCCTTCGCATAAAAAGAGACCGCTGACTTACGCTTCCTCTATCTCTTCCACCAGACGCATACCCGCAGTATCGGTAACAGGCAGCGAGAACACGATGGATCTGGCCTTGGACTCCAGACCCGCTTTGTCCATGACGGCGCGCATGATATCATTCTTATGCTCCTTGCGCACTACGATAAAGACCATCTCTTTCTCAGGCACCAATGTTACACCCAGGAACTTTTCTGCATGCTGGGTACCGGTTCCCTTTGCATGGATGACTGTTCCGCCTGCTGCATGGACTTCTCTGGCGGCATCCATGATCAAATCTGTATATCCCTGATTGGCAATAACTACCAGCAATTCATACTTTGTGTCTTTCAATGATGATTCCTCTCCTTTTATAAAATTCTGTCCATTTGTCAGATAATTCAGTGCCTTCTTGCCTCCCATACTGCTTATGGGAACCACAAAGGCGATACCGATTCCCGGGATGTCGATCTTCATCTTCCGCTGCAGACCGTATTTCAGCTCTTTCCATTTCTCTCCGGTGACTACCTGAAACATCACACATTTCTCGGCACCATCCAGGCCGAAATAGTCCAGAATCTCACTGGCCGCTGTTCCTCTGCCCACGGTGATCACCGATACCTCCACATCCATCTCCTGGTAGAAAGCAGTAAACTTTCTGGTCAGATTACGGTTGGTAATGGTTACCATCATATATAATTCACTCATTTATTTCCTCCAATTTACAGTTCAATGATCGCATCCTCATCCAGTGCCGCAAAAGCGTACTCTGCCTCGCTGAGCTTAAAGTGACGCTGCTTCAGCTGATATACCATACCAAGTATCTGAATGGTGATCAGCGGTGTGATGGCTAGCATAGCCACCACACCAAAAGCGTCTGCTGCCAGATTGCCCCCCACTGCGATACAGGCTCCCTGTGCAAGAGGAAGCAGGAATGTGGCAGTCATAGGACCGGATGCCACTCCACCGGAGTCAAATGCAATAGCCGTAAATATCTTCGGCACAAAGAAGGACAATCCCAGGGCTATGGCGTAACCCGGAATCAAAAACCACAAAATCGGTGTTCCTGTAAGTACCCGCACCATAGCAAGGGCCACAGAAACCGCTACACCTACTGACAGGCTGACGCCCATGGCTCTGGCAGATATAGCTCCGTCCGTGATATCCTCAACCTGATGATTCAGCACATAAACTGCCGGCTCCGCTTTTACAATGAAAAATCCGATTAAGGCACCGATGGGTACCAGCAGGAAACGGTAATCTGCAGATGCCATTACCCTCCCCAGATAATTACCGGCAGGCATAAAGCCCACATTGGCTCCCGTCAGGAAAAGCACCAGACCGATATAAGTATATACCAGACCCACCACGATTCTTCCCAGATTCCTTCCTGACAGATGAAGTGTAAATATCTGGAACAGCCCAAAAAACACAATGATCGGGAATAAAGATACCGCGATTTCTTCCAAATATGTAGGCAACCCATGAGAAAACAGCTGCCACAGCTCTACAGAATCCTGAATCTGCGGAATCTGTGTGACACTGGGACTGCTTTCCCCCGCTCGATAGATCAGACCCTGAATCATGACTGCCAAAATCGGTCCTATGGAGCACAGAGCCACCAGACCGAAGCTATCGTCCGCTGCATGACGGTCAGTACGAATGGCCGAAACACCCACACCGAGAGCCATAATAAACGGCACTGTCATGGGCCCGGTGGTCACACCGCCGGAGTCAAAAGCAATTGCCCTGAAATCAGCCGGCACGAAAAATATCAACGCAAACACGATCACATAACAAATCACCAATAGCGGCGGCAATGGCACACCGATCAGCATACGAAGCAATGCCACCACCAGGAAAATTCCCACACCGATCGCCACTGCCAGTATCAATACCATATTCGGCACGGAGGGTACCTGGGTGGCAAGCACCTGCAGATCAGGCTCCGATATGGTAATGATCACACCCAATACAAACGACAATACAACGATAAGGGGCAGGTTC
>JAZRJO010000253.1:0-5529 GCA_045645825.1 Acetatifactor sp.
TGAGGCTCCGGCTCTGGTTCAGGTTCCGGCTCTGGTTCAGGTTCCGGTTCGGGTTCCGGCTCTGGTTCAGGTTCCGGCTCTGGTTCCGGTTCCGGTTCGGGCGCCGGCATCGGTTGCGGGGTAGGCTTAGGTGCAGGAGTAGGCTTTACCACAGGTTTTGAAGGTGTAGATGGTTTGACAGGCGTCTGTTCCTTGATTGCTCCTTGACCAATTTCAGAGTAAGTCAAGGTCTGCTTCTTATCCTGTGCTGACTCACCAGCTTCGCCATCTGCAATTTCCTCCGGCACCTGATCCTGTCTGCCGGTATAGCCGGCAAGTGGATCCTGCGCCATAAAGTCTGTGACAGGGCCCAAAGTGTACCATCTGGTGCCATCGAACCATTCCAGATTGGAATCATAGATTCTGACCTGCACATCCAGTGCATTGATCTGTTTGTCTTTTACCGTCTCTGCAGTTTCCTGCTGGCGTACCGGCGCATAGAAGCCAAATTTCGGGTAAGCCGGTATTCCCAAAAGCTCTGCACCAAAGACCACTTCCGTCAATTGTGTACCTTCAGGCACATTCATAAACAGGTAATTCTTCTCGTTTTCTGTATAGGCATAGATAAGCTGGTCCATGTCGTCTTTGGCACCATTTTTATTGTTTCGAAGCTTCCCTTCCGGCTGTTTTACTGCGATGGTGCCATCCTGGTTGAAGGTACCCTGATAGTCGGTGAATTCCACTTCTTCTCTGGTGGCCCAAAGGGCAATCAGGTCTGCGGGTTCTTTGCCTTTATGAATCTGTATGGTGTAATCTCCGGTTAATATATTGTCGGTCAGGTTGCCGGTCTCATAGTATACACTTTCTGTCGGCGACAGGCACAACCAAGAGGCAAATGTACCTTGGTATTTGCCTTGATCATAGCCGGTGGTGATCATGCGGATGCTTTCCGGTGTCTGCTGCAGGATGATCATTTCCTCGCCTTGGAGATACCATACATTTGTATAGCCTTGTCCGGCATCGTTATAACCGGTCTGCCATACCAATACACCTTCTGCTCCGGCAGCTTCGTAGTAGTAATTTCTTCTGCCTTCTTTGAGCTTGGGCATCATGATACGGAACCAATCCTGGCTGTAGATCACAGATGCTGCCTCATTGCGGTATTCAGGAATGTCCAGGTTCTGTAAAAGTAATTTTGCCTGGGCCTGAAGGACCTCGCTTTCCTCACCGGCATTCACAGTGATGCCCTGTAAGGTCAGATAAGCCTCGTTGTCGCCGTACAGTCTCCAGCACTGCTCCAGCATATCACGCTGCTTCTTAAAACGTCCTTCACCTGCGTACAACTGTGCAAGCTCTTTGTATTCTTCAGCATTCAGTCCTTCTGTACTGTATTTGGTCTCCAATTCCAGCATGGCGGCTGCTTCCGGAGAAAGTGTGGTGCTTTCTTCACCCTTTCCCGGGGTATCACTCTCCCCTTTGCCGGTCTGGTCTGTTTCACTTTCTTGTGTACTGTTCTCCTCACCTGTCTCCTGCTGTTCCTTGTCCTTTTTACCGGATAAAAGACCAAACAGAAAATCCTTCATCCCAGAGCCCTGTTCTTCCAGACTTCCGGAGACGGTGGTGCTGCCCAGAACAGCAAAGATATCTTCTTCACCATCACCGCAGGCTGTCAGCATACTGATACATAGCACGCTGCAGACTGCAATTGATAACCACTTTTTCTTCATAGTATACTCCATTCTAACTCTCAAAAAGATTATTGCTGTGTTGACAAGTTATCTGCATCGCTGATCAATTTCTTCAAGAAGGCATCTGCACTGGATCCTTCCTTATATATTCCCAGACTCAGCAGCTGCTCTGACAGTTCATAAATGCTTCTCCATATAGTAGGTCCGTAGATCGTCACATCTTGACCATTCTTGGTCAGTACCGCATATCCTCTGAAGGCAAATTCTGTCTTGTACTGGCTGACGGGCAGGCCCACCAATACTGACGTAAATCGATGTCTGCCGTCCACTGTCTCATAAATCTTGTCCTCTAGGACACCGCTTTCATTGATGCCATAGGACAGTCCGCTAAGGACTTTCTCTCCGCCTTTGATCAGAGGATATTGATCCCTGTTGGCATTGTTCATGACAAGTGTGCCGTATTCCTTAAGTTGGTAACCTCCGGCACCTTCAGGGCTTAACAGCTTGTCTCTTACTTCTGCTGCGATGCCTGTCTTGAAACGGATTCCGGACTTGCCTGTGATACGGATGGAGAATCCGTGATATGACAGTAAGTCATTTAATTCAGGCACTTCCGTGGCCTGATACTGTTTTCCATCATGGTCAAGCTCCCAGACGCGCATGCCAATAGGTACATCTTTCTCGTTATATTGGTACATAACTGCTGTGGTTGCATCTCCGTGGGATACGTCTACGCAGTAGCTGTCTCCGCCGGACACTGTTGCTGCCCATTCCACACCATCCACGTAGATAGTCGCGTCATTGTAGCCTTCCGGCGCCGTCAAAGAGATGGTGTAGGACACCGGGGTATTTTCTGTGGGTTTCTCTGTAGGCTTCTCACAGGGATTTTCCGGCATATTATTGTATACAGGAATCTTGAATACGAAAGTATTTTCCAGGGAACCGGCGTTCTCGTAAGACTTCCGGATATTCTTACCCTCGCTGGTGGGTGCGCATACGTTCTGCATGTATTGATGCCAGTATAGGCCATCATAGCTGTTATCTACGTCAAATTTCTGCAGATACAGGGTATCCTGGCCGTGCAGAATGTAGTTGGCAGAGATAATTCGTGCGCCACCGTATATGGAATAATAGGCGCCACCACTTTCCGGATGGTCTGCATCGGTCCACTTTTCTTTCTTTGCACGCTCCAGACCGGTAATGATCACTTCTTCTGTGGTGGTACCGGATGCACCAATGTTAAAGTAGTTGTAGCAGCCTTCATAGCCGGGATAGGTACCACTGATCAGTGCTGAAGTTCCTGCTCCCTGCTCCTGGTATACGCGACAGGCAAGATGGAACGGACTCACTCCCAGTTCCTCGCCAGTCTTAAAAAAAGTATGGGCATAAGTCAAGACCGTTTTGGGAACTAATCCTGCCATAAAAGTATTATTAAGAAAATTCTGCAATGCAGCTTCCGTGTGATAGGATGCATTATAGGTCAATTGTTCAAACTGGAATATGCCCTCCTCGTTCAGACCATTTCTGGGATCCAAATAGTATTTTAAACTGTCTTCTGTCACATAGGCCCAATTAGGGCTGTGGATCTCGTCCCACATGTAGTCAGGGAAAGAAGACGGTATCAGATTTCGTCCCCGCACCATCTGATTCTCTACCACCTCGTTCCAGTTGAGATTGGTATTCATTTTTACAAAAGTCCAGTTGGGATGAGCCTCTTTCAGAGCCTTCAAGGCCGTCTGATAACTCTCCGGGAACTGTTCTACGTCTGCATAGACCGGGATTCCCTCCTCCGTCAGCGTCATCAGGCCTCTGGCTGAAGGATTCATTCCGTAATCACTCTCCCACGTAAGGAACACTTCATCCGAACAGGCCAGATAGGCTCTTTCCACATATCCACTATATTCCTGCCCCTGATAGTAGAAGGTGACTTTCTCCCACACATCATAAGGACTATTGATAGCGATATCCCTTATCTGTACCTGCTGTCCACTGGGCACTTCTACGATGACAGGGCTGTCCACATCAGGATTCTCTCTGACAGCATAGGTATCACTTAAGTACACCAGAGCCATAACCGTACGTTCCTTCAGGATTTCCTGAAGCACATCCTTTGCTTCCCGGATCCATTGTTGTTCTTCTTCGCTGAAGGTATACTCCCTTTGCCAGAAACGACCAATAGCCACAGTATCCATAGATGCTGCAGCTACCTGGTATGTATATTTTCCGTCAGTCAACATGGTTAGTATCAGTGCCAATGAGCACAAATAAACCAAGTATCTCTTCATAATCTACTCCTATTTCCTTTTCTTCTTGTCCTTCAGTGCCTGCTTAACTTTATTGCGAATGCGAAGCATTCTCACCTTGAAGTTGCCCTCGGTGATACCTTCCATCTTGGCAAGTTCTTTACCGGAATATCCACCGTAGTAGAACATATGAAGAAGCATCAGCTCATGTTCATTCAACACTTCATCCATAACCATATGCAATTCTACCAGACCATAATCAGCCTCGTAGCCTTTGATCTCCATCAAGATATCTTCCGTTTCCATCAACGCACGTTTCTGCACTCTGCGGTGCACACCCATGGTCTTGAACTTGGCAGTCTCCATAAGCCAACCACCCGGATTTTCATGTGTGTATAGTTTCTCCGCATTGCGGACTGCTTCCGTAAAAGCATCCTGTACGATATCCTCAGCCATAGACCCACAGAGTGTGTCTTTTCTTACCATGTTAAGCATTTTGTTATAGTTTTGTTTGTACAACTCCTCAACGAACTTCATTGCTTTATCTTTTGTATTGTCCATAATATTCCCTACCTTCTACTACTCAAAATCAAAAGTATAAAGGTTCTTTTTTGATTATACCTAAAAATTTACAAATTGACAATGCTTTATTACGCGACAATTATATTTTTCGTATATTGGTATCATAATACCGTCATTTTCTCACTTTTACCCCAAGATCATCTTCACCGCCTCAATCGCAATACACTCCACAAGATACCATCTGCTGTAACCATTCATGCGATAGCAATAAAGGTATCTCTCCCGTATGCGCTTCACAGCTTCTTTAAAACTCTTATGATTGCTGGCCCCTCCCATGCGAAAATTGGCCAGAACTTTGTCCACTGTGACAATTCTCTTATGAAGCTTACGCATCTTTAAATAGAATCCATAATCATCGTGGATTCCCAGATCGGCAAAGGGATGTTGTTTATAAAGCGTTGCTTTCACAAAAGTAGTAGGATGATTCCAGTCTCTGGAAGTCTGAAATTTCCGTTGTCTGGCTTTTTTCACAAAAGTACTGCCGTCTGATCTGTGCATACGGATATGAGCAAACATTATGTCGCAGTGACTCTCACAGAAGGTTTTTACCACGGTTTCAAGGGTGTCCGGTTCATACCAGTCATCGCTGTTTAAGATGCCGATAATGTCGCCCTTGGCCAAATGGATGCCTTTGTTCATGGCGTCGTAGATGCCACGGTCAGGCTCGCTAATGATCTTGTACTCTACACCGGCCTGTTCAAAAGCAGGGCGGAAGGCTTCCGCTTTGGCTATGGTAGCATCTTTGCCGGCGCCATCGATGATCAGGTACTCCAGTCTGGGAGGTTCTGTGTCATGGGATTTCTGATACACACTCTGTTCCAGCACAGATCTGATGGCAGTCTCTATGGACCGCTCACTATTATATGTCACTGTAATGATTGTGATCTTCATGTTCTATGATACTGCCTTTCTGTCCTGTGTATACTTTCCTCCAGAGAATAGATCTGATAACCGTCGAAGGCTTCTCTGCTTAATTCTTGGTCGATGGTCAGATTCCCGAAGGCCTTGTTGACCAAGCCACCCGGTTTTCCCGGAAG
>JAZRJO010000254.1:0-5105 GCA_045645825.1 Acetatifactor sp.
CACAGGGTCTTCCCCGTGTAGAAGAGCTTTTTGAGGCAAGAAAGCCTAAAGGACTTGCTATTATCGCAGAATTTGCCGGTAAAGCAGAGATCCGTGATACCAAGAAGAAGCGTGAAGTAGTGATCACCAATGATGAGACCGGTGAATCTAAGGCATATTTGATTCCTTACGGTTCCCGTATCAAAGTAATGGATGGTCAGATACTGGAAGCCGGTGATGAACTGACGGAAGGTAGTGTAAATCCTCACGACTTGTTGAAGATCAAAGGTATCCGTGCCGTACAGGATTATATGCTCCGTGAAGTTCAGAGAGTATATCGTCTGCAAGGTGTAGATATTGCTGATAAGCATATTGAAGTGATCGTACGTCAGATGCTGAAGAAGATCCGTATCGAGAATAACGGAGATGCTGATTTCCTGCCCGGTACACTGGTTGACATTCTTGACTTTGAAGATATGAACGAGCAGTTGATCGCAGAAGGTAAGCAGCCGGCAGAGGGTAAGCAGGTAATGCTTGGTATTACCAAAGCAGCACTGGCTACCAACTCCTTCCTGTCCGCAGCATCTTTCCAGGAGACCACCAAGGTTCTGACAGAAGCTGCCATCAAGGGTAAGATTGATCCGTTGATCGGTCTGGAGGAGAATGTGATCATCGGGAAGCTGATTCCTGCAGGGACCGGTATGAAGAGATATCGTGATACCAGACTGAGCACTGATGCAGTGGAGATCTCCTTTGATGAAAATAGTTTTGATGAAGAATTGTTGGACTTTGCCCTGGAAGAAAATGATGCAGAGGCAGAATTGACAGTGGAAGATTCTGTGCAGGAATTTGCATTAGATTTTTCTGAAACTGATGAGGAAGAAGACGATACTTTTGATGCAGAAGAATCGGAAGAAATCCAAGACTTTGAGGAATAAATTATTAAAAGTGCCGTGGAGAAGACCTGCGGCACTTTTTGCAAAAGGCAGGAGGAACAACAATATGAAAGTATTGGTTACAGGTGTGAAAGGCCAGCTTGGCTATGATGTGGTGAAAGAACTGGAACAAAGAGGAATTATTGCTGTTGGAGTAGATATCGACGAAATGGATATTACAGATCCAGTAAGTGTAGATAAGGTGATCAAAGAGTCTGCCCCTGATGCGGTGATCCATTGTGCGGCGTATACAGCGGTAGATGCAGCAGAGGATAATGTGGAACTGTGCAGGAGAGTGAATGCGGATGGTACGGCCAATATTGCTAAAGTATGTAAAGAACTTGATATTAAGATGATGTATATCAGTACAGATTATGTCTTTGACGGACAAGGCGTAAGACCCTGGGAACCTGATGATGAGAGACATCCCCTGAATGTGTACGGCCAGACCAAATACGAAGGAGAGGTAGCTGTTACAGATGCCTTGAACAAGTTTTTTGTGGTGCGTATTGCCTGGGTGTTTGGTGTAAATGGCAAGAATTTTATCAAGGCCATATTGAATAAGGCTAAAACAGTTGATACTTTAACAGTTGTAAATGATCAGTTTGGTTCTCCTACGTATACTTATGACTTGGCAAAACTTCTGGTTGATATGATCCTGACTGATAAATATGGTTTCTACCATGCCACCAATGAAGGCATCTGCACCTGGTATGAATTTGCCTGCGAGATTATCCGTCAGGCCGGTATGGATACCAAGGTGATCCCTGTTTCGGCAGATCAGTATCCGGCCAAGGCAAAGCGCCCTACCAACAGTCGTATGAGCAAGGAAAAACTGACGGAGAATGGTTTTGAGAAGCTTCCGCCTTGGCAGGATGCTTTGGCACGCTATTTGGACATTATTTTGTAAAAAGCCTTAAAAAATCTAAAAAACTCTTGACAATACTTCCGCAAACAAGTATACTAAACAAGTGTGCCAGCACATGCTTTTTTGGTGCGCAGTACACACTAAGTATTTTGTTTGCGGATATTTTATGTCTGTGAATAAAATGGAAAAATTTATCAATACTAAGAAAGAGGTGAAACAGAATGCCAACATTTAACCAGTTAGTAAGAAAAGGACGTGAGACAACAGCTAAGAACTGTACTGCACCTGCTCTGCAGAAGGGTTACAACTCCCTGCACAAGAAGCCTACAGATGCTTCCGCTCCTCAGAAGAGAGGCGTATGTACTGCTGTTAAGACAACAACTCCTAAGAAGCCTAACTCCGCACTTAGAAAGATCGCCAGAGTTCGTCTTTCCAACGGAATCGAAGTTACAAGCTACATTCCCGGTGAAGGTCACAACCTGCAGGAGCACAGCGTTGTTCTGATCAGAGGTGGAAGAGTTAAAGACTTACCTGGTACCAGATACCACATCATCCGTGGTACTCTTGATACTGCAGGTGTTGCTAACAGAAAGCAGGCCCGTTCCAAATACGGCGCTAAGAGACCTAAGGCTGCTAAGAAGTAATCTGACGGTCATTTGAGAGTACCACTCAAACGTAACTAAGAAAAGTGTTGGATTTCTGTGATACAGATATAACAGCACGTACACTTGGGGAAACACATGTGAGTACCGATGATTTAATAGTTCATTATTATTAAGGAGGGAAGAACCGTGCCACGTAAAGGACATATTCAGAAGAGAGATGTATTAGCTGATCCTTTATACAACAACAAAGTAGTGACCAAGCTGATCAACAACATCATGTTGGATGGTAAGAAGGGCGTTGCTCAGAAGATTGTATACGGAGCATTTGCTAAGGTAGAAGAGAAGGCTGGAAAGCCCGCTCTGGAAGTATTTGAAGAGGCTATGAACAATATCATGCCTGTTCTGGAAGTAAAAGCAAGACGTATCGGTGGTGCTACTTATCAGGTACCTATCGAGGTTAGAGCTGACAGACGTCAGGCTCTGGGACTTCGCTGGCTGACTGCTTACTCCCGCAAGAGAGGCGAGAAGACCATGGAAGACAGACTTGCAAATGAGATTCTTGACGCAGCTAACAATACCGGTGCTGCAGTAAAGAAGAAAGAAGACGTTCACAAGATGGCAGAGGCAAACAAGGCTTTTGCTCATTACAGATTTTAATCGGAGGACAAAATCTTGGCTGGAAGAGAATATCCATTAGAGAGAACCAGAAATATTGGTATCATGGCTCATATCGATGCTGGTAAGACTACCACAACCGAGCGTATCCTTTATTATACTGGTGTAAACTATAAGATCGGTGATACTCATGAAGGTACTGCTACCATGGACTGGATGGCTCAGGAGCAGGAGAGAGGTATTACCATCACTTCCCCGGCTACCACTTGTCACTGCACTTTGCAGGAGAACTGCAAGCCCAAGGACGGTGCTTTAGAGCATCGTATCAATATCATTGACACACCGGGTCACGTTGACTTCACTGTAGAAGTAGAGCGTTCCCTGCGTGTACTGGATGGTGCTGTGGGTGTTTTCTGTGCTAAGGGTGGTGTAGAACCTCAGTCTGAGAACGTATGGCGTCAGGCTGATACCTACCAGGTACCCCGTATGGCTTTCATCAACAAGATGGACATCCTGGGTGCTAACTTCTACGGCGCAGTAGAACAGATTAAGACCAGACTTGGCAAGAATGCAATCTGCATTCAGTTGCCGATCGGTAAAGAAGAAAACTTCAAAGGAATCATCGACCTGTTTGAAATGAAAGCTTACATCTATAATGATGATAAGGGTGATGACATTACAGTAACAGATGATCTTGGAGATATGAAGGATGATGCTGAATTGTATCGTTCTGAGCTGGTAGAGAAGATCTGCGAGCTTGATGACGATCTGATGATGGCATATCTGGAGGGCGAAGAGCCCAGCAATGAAGAGCTGAAGGCAGCTCTGAGAAAAGCTACCTGTGAGTGTACAGCAATCCCTGTATGCTGCGGTACCGCTTACAGAAATAAGGGTGTTCAGAAGTTACTGGATGCTATCGTAGAGTTTATGCCTTCACCCTTAGATATCCCTGCAATCAAGGGTGTTGACCTTGATGGTAACGAAGTAGAGAGACATTCTTCTGATGACGAACCTTTCTCTGCTCTGGCATTCAAGATCATGACAGACCCCTTTGTAGGTAAGCTTGCTTACTTCCGTGTATATTCCGGTATGATGAACTCCGGTTCTTACGTACTGAATTCTACCAAAGATAAGAAGGAACGTGTAGGACGTATTCTGCAGATGCATGCTAACAAGCGTGCAGAGTTGGATAAGGTTTACTCCGGTGACATCGCAGCAGCAGTTGGATTCAAGTTCACCACAACCGGTGACACCATCTGTGACGATCAGCACCCTGTAATCCTGGAGTCCATGGAATTCCCTGAGCCCGTTATCGAGCTGGCTATCGAGCCTAAGACCAAAGCAGGTCAGGGCAAGATGGGTGAAGCTCTTGCTAAACTGGCTGAAGAAGATCCTACCTTCCGTGCTCACACCAATCAGGAAACCGGTCAGACCATCATTGCCGGTATGGGTGAGTTGCATCTGGAGATCATTGTTGACCGTCTGCTTCGTGAATTCAAGGTAGAGGCTAACGTAGGTGCTCCTCAGGTTGCTTATAAAGAAGCTATCACCAAGGCTGTTGAAGTTGACTCCAAGTACGCTAAGCAGTCCGGTGGTCGTGGACAGTATGGTCACTGTAAAGTTAAATTCGAGCCCATGGACCCCAACGGCGATCAGCTGTTCAAGTTCGAATCTTCCGTTGTCGGTGGTGCTATTCCTAAGGAATACATCCCTGCAGTTGGCGAAGGTATCGAAGAAGCTACCAAGGCAGGTATCCTTGGCGGATTCCCTGTTGTTGGTGTATATGCAAACGTATATGATGGTTCCTACCATGAGGTTGACTCCTCTGAAATGGCATTCCACATTGCCGGTTCCATGGCATTCAAGGATGCAATGCAGAAGGCATCTCCTGTTCTTATGGAGCCTATCATGAAGGTTGAAGTAACCATGCCTGAAGAATACATGGGTGATGTTATCGGTGATATCAACTCTCGTCGTGGACGTATCGAAGGTATGGATGACCTTGGCGGCGGTAAAATCGTTAGAGGTTTCGTTCCGCTTGCTGAAATGTTCGGTTATTCAACAGACCTTCGTTCTAAAACACAGGGTCGTGGTAACTACTCT
>JAZRJO010000255.1:0-2717 GCA_045645825.1 Acetatifactor sp.
CCGGATATCTTTGTCATCATGGCACAGCCGATGGTGATGCCCATAAGCAGGATATTGACAAGTCCTGACTCCTGGTACCACTTTATGGTAAAATAGATGCATAACAGAACCAATAACGTCATCAAAAGGTCATTGTTTATGGCCGCTGACATCATAATATCATACGGCAGAAATGCAATGACAGACAATGCTGCAAATCTTCCCCAGACGGATATATTCAGTCTGATACCAATCTTATTCAAGACACCAAGTGAAGCCATGGAATAAAACAATGACAACACTTGTATGTTCTCATCCGCCGCTTCTACCAAGACACCAAAAAAGGTATGAAGCTTCACCCACAAAGCAGTAATAATATAATGTAATGGCGGCTGATAAAATTGATGTCTGGTGGTAGGGTCAAAATCCGGAAGCGCCTGATTGTCAAGAAGATATCTCACATATCCCAGATGCCCTCCAAGAGGCGACCACAGCACACCAATATCATTCTGGTAAATATGTGCCTGGGTCATGACCACATAGAAAATACGCATAGCCAGTGCTGCCATCAAAAGCACCAGAATGCTGTCTTCTGTCATCTGTCGATGTTTATGGCATATCAAAGAGAACACGGCAAGAGTCACGGCTCCTACACCTATGGTAACTGCACCTATGTGTCCTGTGAGGGCTCCATAATTCTGTCGAACGATCACTGCACTCCATATCAGGGCAAGCAACCACACAACGATCATACTGCCTGTCTGAAGCACACGTCTGTCTGCCCGGAAAGCCACCAGATTGACAATTATCAGCATTCCCAGCACCAGCACTGTATTTTCCACAGAAATTCTATTCACCGCATCCTGGGCAAACAATAGATCCACTGCCAAAGCAGCCACAGCCGCTATCACAAAAATCCTATTCTCTTTTTTGAAGATTTCACTTTTCATGATTTTTTTCTTCATGATATTTCTGTTCTGTATTTACCTTCCAAATATTATCCTTATCCTTACGCCCACTGAGAATATTGCGGACTGCTTCAAAAGCGGTCACCATAGAATGATCCATGTTATTATATCTATGCTGGCCGTTTCTTCCGATACAGTACAGATTCTCATATTGATCCAGATACCGGATCACCTTGTCCATCTCATCATAAGTATCAAAATATGCCGGATACGCCTTTTTCACTCTCTCCCTGTGATGATCCAGCACATCCTCACTACTCTCAAGAATACCCATGGATACCAGCTCTTTCACTGCAAAGGAAACGCAGTCTTCCTCTGACAGATTCCAGAAATCATCATTCTCCTGACAGAAATATTCCAGTCCGATAAATACTTTCTCCTCCGGCTCTCTCACCATATAGGGGGACCAGTTATTAAAAATCTGGATCCGGCCAAGCTTTACGCCCACATCCTGCACATAAATCCAACAATCCGGCACCAAGTCATTCAAGGTCTTGATAGCGGTCTCATTCTTCAGATTAAGCCTAGGCACAAGCAATCCCACTGTCACAAAATCACGATAGGGAAGCCCTTGGGCAATTCTACGTATATCTCCAGGCACCTGCTCTCCCATTCCTGCGATCAGATCCTTTACCGGCATACTGGATATGATAATATCAGCTTCTTCCCGGTACTGCTGTCCTCCACGCTCATAACACACTGCTGCGATATGTCCTTCCTCATCCGCAGAGAATTCTGTAGCCTTACAGCCAAACCAAATCTCTCCTCCCATCTGACAGACCTGCCAAGCCACAGTCTCCCATAGCTGACCCGGGCCATACTTAGGGTACCAGAACTCTTCGATCAGCGAAGTCTCCACCTGTTTGGTCTTTCCCGGCAGCACTTTTCTAAAGATATCCTTGATGATGGCCACGATGGACAAGCCCTTCACTCTCTGGGCTCCCCAATCTGCTGAAATCTCTCTGGGATGTCTTCCGCACAACTTATCTGTATATCCTTCAAAAAACATGGAATACAGCACCTTACCAAAACGATTGATATAGAAATTCTCCAGCGAATCTTCTTTTCTCTTGCACACACAGGAACTAAGATAACTAAACCCTGCCCTCAGGGTACACCAAAGTCCCATATTGCGTATGGTCTCCCATTTCATGCTGATGGGGTAATCAAAAAACTTCTTCTTATAGTAGATGCGGCTCACTCTCTGACGAAGCAGCATTACTTTATCTTCGGTCTCCGGATCCGGTCCGCCTGCCTTAAGAAGCTTTTCTCTTCCCAACACCTTATCGTCATAAGCATCCTTACCCTGTAAGGGAAGCATCTCCTCCCACCACTTCATCACCTCATCGTCCTTGGAGAAGAAGCGGTGGCCTCCTAAGTCCATTCGATTCCCATGATGATCCACCGTCTTAGAGATACCACCCACATCACAGCTTTCCTCCAGTACGATCACCTTGGTCTCTTTGTCCTTCTTAAGCAGCTCGTAGGCTGCAGTCAGCCCCGCAGGACCTGCTCCGATAATAATCACTTTTCTCATTTGTTTCTATCCTTCCACCCCACTGCAGCACAGATACAATACATACCCAGCATACAGAATAAATAACGTCCTCTTGCTTCAAACAACATCACAAACAAAAATATTCCCAACAGGCTCAGCCACATGACTGTATATTCATCTGACTTTTCCTTCTTCCTATGCACCAGACTGCCAAGGACTAAGGTCTGGACAGCCAGCCATATACCCTGGGCCGCTGCAGCATACACCGGATA
>JAZRJO010000256.1:0-2174 GCA_045645825.1 Acetatifactor sp.
TCCCGGCTTAACAACAGCTACCCAGTATTCTAAGGAACCTTTACCGGAACCCATACGAGTTTCTGCCGGTTTTGCTGTTACTGGTTTGTCAGGGAAAATTTTGATCCAAACTTTACCTGTACGCTTTGTATAACGGGTCAGCGCGATACGAGCTGCTTCAATCTGGTTAGATTTGCTCCAGCATGGTTCTGCTGCTACAAGACCGAATTCACCGTAAGAGAGCACGATGCCTCTTGTTGCCTTACCAGCCATGGAGCCACGGAACTGTTTACGACGTTTTACTCTTTTAGGCATTAACATTATTGCTCGCCTCCTTCTGCTTTGCTTCCTTTGGTAGGAAGAACTTCGCCTTTATAAATCCAAACTTTTACACCAACTTTACCGTAGGTGGTATCAGCCTCAGCAAATCCGTAATCGATATCTGCTCTTAAGGTCTGAAGAGGAATAGTACCTTCACTATAGAACTCGGTACGAGCCATATCTGCTCCACCAAGACGTCCCGAACAAGAAGTCTTGATACCAAGTGCGCCTGACTTCATGGTTCTGCCCATGCAAGACTTCATTGCACGTCTGAAAGATACACGGTTCTCCAACTGAAGAGCGATATTTTCAGCAACGAGCTGAGCGTCCTTATCAGGTCTCTTGATTTCCTTGATATCTACTAATACTTTCTTGTCGGTCAACTTAGAAAGTTCTTTCTTGGTTACTTCGATTTCTGCGCCACCCTTACCGATTACAACACCGGGTTTAGCAGTGTAGATGATAACCTTAACTCTGTCAGATGCTCTTTCGATCTCAATCTTAGAAACACCTGCGCTGTATAATTTCTTTTTCAGGTATTTTCTGATGTTGTAATCTTCTACTAAGTAGTCAGAGAACTCAGCATCAGCGTACCATTTAGAATCCCAATCTTTAATAACGCCAACTCTAAGGCCATGAGGATTAACTTTCTGTCCCATATTGATTCCCCCTTATTTTTCGTCAAGAACTACAGTAATATGGCTCATCTGCTTCTCAATTCTGTAAGCACGGCCCTGTGCTCTAGGTCTAACTCTCTTCATTGTCGGTCCCTTATTTGCATAACATTCTGCAATATAAAGGTTTTCGGTATTCATACCATTATTGTTCTCAGCATTTGCAATTGCTGACTCTAATAATTTCTTAACGATGCTTGATGCATATCTGGGATTGTACTCAAGAAGAGCAAGTGCAGACTGTACGTCCTTACCTCTGATTGCATCTAATACGAAACAAGCCTTCTGAACAGAAACTCTAGCATAAGATAACTTAGCTGAAGGTCTTGTATCTTTCTGAGCGTTTCTCTCTCTCTTAATTTGACTTCTATGTCCTTTAGCCATAGGTCAGTCCTCCTTTCAAAATCTGCGGGAAATCTTAGTGTTATGCTTTCCACTGAGCCGTGAGTATCATAACACAATTCATAGCAATCTTCAAGCGAAAGTTGCTTCCGCCTGAAGATTGTATTTGATTTTGTACAATAATTAATGTTTCTTATCTAACTTTAGACTTCTTCTCGTCTTTTCCATGGCCACTATAGGTACGGGTTGCAACAAACTCACCAAGCTTGTGGCCAACCATATCTTCGGTTACATATACAGGCACGTGCTTTCTACCATCATGAACAGCAAAGGTGTGTCCAACGAAGGTAGGGAATATTGTAGAACGGCGGGACCAGGTCTTGATTACAGCCTTCTGTCCGGATTCGTTCATAGCATCTACTTTCTTTACCAAGCTCGCATCAGCGAAAGGTCCTTTTTTAAGTGATCTAGCCATTGTCTTTCCTCCTCAATTATTTGATTGCTCTACCGTCACGTCTTCTTACGATCAGCTTGTTAGAAGCTTTCTTTTTCTTACGTGTCTTAAGACCAAGTGCAGGCTTGCCCCAAGGAGTGCTGGGACCGGGACGTCCGATACCGGTCTTACCCTCACCACCACCATGAGGATGGTCGTTGGGGTTCATTACGGAACCGCGTACTGTAGGGCGGATACCCATGTGACGCTTACGTCCTGCTTTACCAATATTGATGAGGCTGTGATCAACGTTACCTACAACACCAATAGTTGCACGACAGATAATCGGTACCATTCTCATTTCCCCGGAAGGAAGACGAAGAGTTCCGTACTTACCTTCCTTAGCCATCAGCTGTGCGCTGTTA
>JAZRJO010000257.1:0-5403 GCA_045645825.1 Acetatifactor sp.
ATCAATGCTGCAGGCGGAAACGATACCAGCGGAATGGGTGGCAGAGATGCTATGTTCGGCCATGGCTCCTCCTCTTCCGGCGGAAGTATCGTGATCAACGGCGGGGAGGTTACCATCACCGCCTCCGGTGACGGTATAGACGCAAATGGTACCCTTGAAATCACAGATGGTTTCGTCATTGTCTGTGGTCCCACACAGGGGGATACGGCCACATTAGACTATGACATCAGCGGTACCATTACAGGAGGTACTTTTATCGGTACCGGTTCCTCTTTTATGGCACAGAGCTTCAGTGACGCCACACAGGGCGTGATCGCGGTAAGGACAAGTAATCAGGCCTCCGGCACCGAGATTTCCCTGCAGGACAAAGAAGGCAATATCGTGCTTACGCACACACCTAAGCTTGATTTTGTAGTAGTGATCCTAAGCAGTCCTAAAATCATTTCGGGAGAAACCTACCGTCTGACCATAGGTACCCTCTCCAATGATATCACTGCAAACTGACATTGTATTTTCCTAAGCAGGAATTTTATCCGGCAAAAAAATGGGGAGGGACATATAGCGGTCCCTCCCCATTTAAAATTGAAATCAATTTATTACATCAGCGGATATTTATCGGTAAGTTCCTGTACTATAGCACGTGCTGCAGGAATTGCGGCTTCGCCTTCCTTGATCACCATTGCGATAGCTTCGGCGATTTTATCCATATCCTCGGTGTTCATGCCCCTGGAGGTTACAGCAGGAGTTCCAAGGCGGATACCGCTGGTAACGAACGGAGACTGAGGATCGTTAGGAATGGTGTTCTTGTTACAGGTAATGTGGGCAGCGTCTAAGAGCTTCTCCACATTTTTACCGGTAAGACCGTAGGTGGTCAGGTCTACCAGCATCAGGTGGTTGTCCGTTCCTCCGGATACGATCTTGATGCCTCTGGATATCAAACCTTTGCAAAGGGCCTGAGCATTGTCTGCAATGGCCTGCTGGTAAGCCTTGAATTCTTCACTTAAGGCTTCCTTGAAGCATACTGCCTTGGCTGCGATCACATGCATCAGAGGACCGCCCTGGATGCCGGGGAAAATGGCTTTGTTGAAGTTGTACTTCTCAGCTGCCTCCTTGTTGCACAGGATCAGACCGCCTCTGGGTCCACGCAGGGTCTTGTGGGTAGTGGTGGTCACTACATCTGCGTAAGGAATGGGGCTTGGATGTAGTCCTGCAGCCACGAGACCGGCGATGTGAGCCATATCTACCATAAGTACAGCACCTACCTCATCTGCCACTTCACGGAACTTCTTGAAGTCGATGGTACGCGCATAAGCAGAAGCACCGGCAATGATCATCTTAGGCTTTGCTTCCAGTGCGATCTCACGCAGCTTATCATAATCGATGAAGCCGTCATCATTTACACCATAAGGCACGATATTAAAATATTTACCGGACATATTCACCGGGCTTCCGTGTGTCAGATGTCCGCCGTGATCCAGGTTCATACCCATAATGGTATCACCGGGCTTACAAACAGCAAACTGCACTGCCATGTTGGCCTGGGCACCGGAATGAGGCTGTACATTAGCGTAATCGCAGCCAAACAGCTCCTTTGCTCTCTCAATCGCCAGATTCTCCACCACGTCTACACACTGGCATCCGCCATAATATCTCTTTCCCGGATATCCTTCCGCATATTTATTGGTCAAGGGACTGCCCATAGCAGCCATCACAGCCTTACTTACCCAGTTCTCAGAAGCAATCAGCTCGATATGACTGTTCTGCCTCTCCTGCTCGTCCACAATGGCCTGAGCCACTTCTGGGTCTACATTTCTTACATCATCCAAAGAATACATTTTCTTCCTCCTTCATCGATATCCTTACATTTTAAAGTATGTACTTTAATGCAGTAAACTATGAAATTCATTATAACATAGATTTCGCAGAAAGCAAAGCAGAATTTTATTTAAGAAAATTTCTCAACTTTCCCTGAAACTGGGGATTTGATATTTTTATAAAGTGTGGTAAAATGGTTCTAATGGAATAATCCTGCTTTTTCAAAGCACTTACCCGCAGATAAATTACACACAACAAAAGAATGAGGTGTCCAATGTACCATATTATCATCAACCCCGCATCCCGCTCCGGCAAGGGACTGAAGCTGTGGAAAGAAATCGTAGAACCGGCTTTACACAAAGAAGGTGTCTCCTACCGCTCCTACTTTTCCGAAAAAGCCGGTGATGTGGCACGCCTTGCCCATGAAATCACTGAAAATATCGCTCCGGACGAGCACAGGACCATGATCATTCTGGGCGGCGACGGCACAGTAAATGAAGCATTGCAGGGTATGACAGATCCTTCCCGTATCACCATCGGCTATATCCCCACCGGTTCCAGCAATGATCTGGCCAGAGACTTGAAAATCCCTAAGAACCCCGCTCTGGTTTTAGACCGCATACTGCATTCAGGAACTGTACATTCCATGGATATGGGCACCATCACATACCCGGACGGCGAGATCAGACACTTTGCAGTAAGCTGCGGAATCGGTTTCGATGCAGCTGTCTGCGAGGAAACCATGCACTCTAAGATTAAAGCCTTCTGTAACAAAATCGGTCTCGGCAAACTGACTTACCTTGGCATTGCTTTAAAACAACTGATCACTGCCCGCAAGGCTTCCTGCGAGATCGAACTGGACGGTCAGGCACCTGTACACATACATAATCTCCTGTGTATCGCCTGCATGAACCACCGTTATCAGGGAGGCGGTTTCAAATTCTGCCCGGATGCAGATGCCAATGACGGTATCATGAACCTTTGCGCCATAGGTGATATCCCCAAACTGATCGTGCTTTTGGCACTGCCAACCGCTTTTGCCGGCAAACATTATATGTTTAAGGGTGTCACAGCTTACCGTGCTTCCCATATACACATCAAAGCCTCACAGCCACTCTGGGTCCATACAGATGGAGAAGTCACCAGGCAGACCACCGAATTTACTGCACACTGCACCCGTGATGCGCTGCGGATTATATACTAATGCCTGTAACAGTTTGACCGGAGCGCCACCCACAAATGCATCCGCAGACAGGGGCTACAGATCCCGCACGGCGCAGGCAGCGGTCATTTGCTTCGCAGTTGCAAGGCTGTAAGAATTACTAAGGGTTGGGAACTACTTGAAATGGAAGCTAAGAGCAGAGCACAAACGGCAAAACTCGTCGCGCTTTGCGCTCCTCAAACATGTTGCCTTTTTGTGCTCTAACGCTTCCATTTCAAGCAATTCCCAACCCTAAGTAACACTAACAGTCTTGCATATGTCTAAGCAAATGACCGCTGCCTGCGCCGTGCGGGATCTGTAGCCCCTGTCTGCGGGTGCATTTGTAGGTGGCGTTCCTCAAGTTATTAAAGTTTTTCTTAAGAATCATTAAGCTTTAAAAAATTATCTTGCAAAAAACAGTTGACTTGGCTATACTATAACTATTTGAGGGAAAGATTACGGACAGGCGGTGTATGATATGAAGAATATTAAGGCTTTTGTGACCACATACAAGCATGCTTTTCTTTTATTGGCGTATTTTCCGATTTATTTGGCATGGTTCTTTTACTTAGAAGCGACAGTGACCAGAAATTACACAGTGATCCACATGGCGATTGATGATTACATTCCTTTCTGTGAATTGTTTATCATCCCCTATTACCTCTGGTTCGCTTATGTGGCTGTTGTGGTAGCTTATGTTTTATTCACTGATAAAACTGAATACTATAAGACATGTGCTTTCCTTTTTACCGGTATGACTGTCTTTCTGATCGTATCTACACTGTGGCCGAATGGTCAGCATCTAAGACCATTCACCATGCCCAGAGACAATATTTTTACTCAGATGGTAGCAGGTCTGTATCGCACCGATACCCCCACTAACATTTGGCCAAGCATCCATGTGTACAATTCCTTAGGGGCTCACATTACCATTATGAAATGTAAGAAGCTTACACACAAGAAATGGCTCCACACAGGCTCATTTCTCCTGTGTACGTCCATTGTCTTGTCCACCGCATTCCTAAAGCAACATTCCGTCTTCGACATGCTCACCGCTTTCGTCCTGGCCTTCGGAATGTACACACTTGTTTACCGCTTCGACATTATCCTTGCATTCCGCAAGCGCTTGATTACTTATCGAAAACGCAAGAATAACGAGCCTCAACTCAATTAAATCATTTTAACATTCGGTCCGGCTTATTGCCAGACCGTCGGCACCAAGTCGCAAGAAGGGAATGGCAGGAACAGGGGAAGCGGTACCCAACTGGGGTGAAATGTGACATATGTAGCGCCATTAGAATCTCTTGTGTCTCTTATTTTTGCTTTCAGCCCCCAAATGCAACATGTCTGAGCGCAGCGAGTTTTGCATTTGGGGGCTGGCCTTTTGCAAAAATAAGAGATACTAGAGATTGTTATGGTGCGGAGTCTGCACATTTCACCCCAGTTGGGTACCGCCTCCCCTGTTCCTGCCACTCCCTTCTTGCGGCGCCCCCTTTGCGACTCCACAGTGGCGCCCTGCAACTTAGTTAAACTTAGTTAAACTTAAAAATCTTCTGCGCGATCCAATATCCTCCGCTGGATATTTTCCTACCACTTTTCCCCGGCAAATTTGTAGCCTGTCCCAGCATACCATTCCGCAGCTTATAGTACAGCATCGCGTCCTTATTCTTAAGGTAATTCCACAGTTCTCTCTTCTTCTCCAGATTCTCTTCCGTACCGGACCGTATCGCCAAGATAGAAGAAACGGTAGTAATGATCTCCAGATAACTACGCATATACTTACAGAGCTTCTTATTTTTCAAAATTATCTGCTTATGCTCCACAAAGTAATCAATCATGAGCTTGTTCACCCTATACTGCTGATCGATCCTTGAGATCATAATCTTTTCATTGACAGACTGATCCTGTCTTCCTATGTAATAACGGTAGAAGTTCACATCAAGATAATACATATTTTTCACAAAAGGAAGCGGCTCATACACATAAATACTATCCACATAGAAAGTATGCTCCGGCAGTTGCAATCCACAATCCTTCAGAAGTTTTGTCCGGAAGATTACTGAATGCATCAATATATAATGCCCTTTCATAAAGTGACCGCAATCATTCCATGTAAACATTTTATTCTGCGGCAGGGTATGGCGGTACTGAATGACCTTTTTGCGCTTCTCCCCTTCCTTCTCATAAACATAGTTGCTGATCAGCATATCCAGCACCTTATCTCCGCCGGCCATCTGACGTAAGGTGTCCAGGATTTTCATATAAGCATCTTCTTTTACCCAGTCGTCACTGTCCACCACTTTAAAATACAATCCGCTGGCATTTGCGATTCCTGCATTCACCGCTGATCCGTGACCACCGTTCTCCTTGTGGATGGCCTTTACGAT
>JAZRJO010000258.1:0-2673 GCA_045645825.1 Acetatifactor sp.
TTCATACTCTACGCACTTTTTCTCCACTTGTCAATTAGTTTTTACTAACTTTCGTTTCTTGTTCCTAATCTCCATGGGCCTCTTTTTTCGTTTTTTTTCCTGTTCCATTGGAAGCACCTTTACCATTTGTTCTTCGGCGCATATTGCTTTCTCTTTTAATTCTTTGACCTCTTTACATTCCACCGCCTCAGAATTCTCCCGAATTAGCTTTCCTCTTTTCATTTTCTTTCGAAGAAGCTCGTCCAACTTCTGGTAATGAGCCTCTTCCCTCTGCTCCCGTATTCTGTCGCGTTCCTCCTCTCTTTCCTCTTGTGTCCGAAACTGATAATCCAGCTCCTTCACCACACTTTCTTTGATTTCCCGGCACAATTCCTTATTATTCTCCTGCAGTGTTTCCCTGATCAACTGCTGCAAAAGCCATTGCAGACGTTTTGCTTTCTCGTCCCGGTCCTCATCATCCACTTGTTTGATCAAAGCATGATTCCTTTCAGCCTCTCTACTGCTGATGACCTGAATTGCCATGGTGTCCCTTGCTTTCCTCTCTTGTCTGACCGCTTCTTGCATAGTTGCTTCTGCCCGCGCTTTTTCCTCCGCATCCATATTCTCCTCTTCCGGTATCATCACATCCAGCTTGCCATCTTTTAAAATCATCTTAATTGCTTTCAATTGCAGTCCTCCCTCTTTCATACTTTTGATTTGTTTAAAAAGTTCTACGTCTTCCTCTGTATAATAACGGTGACCCAGTTCATTACGCCTGATGGGAAGATGCAGTTCTTCCTCCCAGTATCGCAGTACATGACTTTCCACTTGAACCTCTTTTGCAGCATCGGATATCATTAGATAGCGTTCCATTTTTCCCTCTCCCTTGATCAATTTTAAGAATAGTGACGTTCAGCCGCGTCCATTCGCAAAACAAAAGAGAACAGCCCAAATGGTGTGTTCTCTTTTGTAAAATAGAATGTGTTTCCCTATTATTTCTGCAGATTGGCGAATTTGGTATACATCGGCAGCCAAGCCAGCTCTATGGTGCCAATAGGGCCGTTTCTCTGCTTGGCAATGATGATCTCCGCCACATCTTTCTTCTCTGTATCATGATTATAATAATCATCTCTGTAAATAAACATTACCACGTCAGCATCCTGCTCGATAGCTCCCGATTCACGAAGGTCAGATAACATGGGCCTGTGATCCGGTCTCTGTTCCACCGCACGGCTTAACTGGGACAAGGCAAGCACCGGTACATTCAACTCTCTGGCCAGCGCCTTCAAGGATCTGGATATATCTGATATCTCCTGTTGTCTGGAATCAGATCGCCCGCTTCCTGACATCAACTGCAGGTAGTCGATGATGATCATGGAAAGATTGTGCTCCAGCTTAAATTTACGGCACTTGCTTCTTAGCTCTGAGATACTGATACCCGGGGTATCATCAATGATCAGATTGGATCTGCCGATGACACCGGCACTTTCAATGAGCTTCTCCCATTCCTGGTCGTTCAGCTGACCGGTTCTTAAATGCTGGGCATCCACACGTGACTCCAAGGAGAACATACGGTTCACCAACTGCTCTTTACTCATTTCCAGACTGAAGATAGCCACCGACTTATTCTGCTTAAAAGCTACATGCTGGGCAATATTCAACACAAACGCTGTTTTACCCATAGAAGGTCTGGCGGCGATCAGCACCAGATCAGAAGGCTGCATACCGGCAGTTCGATAATCCAGGTCAATGAATCCGGTAGGAATTCCCGTCACAGCGCCCTTGTTGCGGGCAGCAGATTCAATTTTGTCCATAGCATTCATTACTACTTGACGGATTGGTACAAAGTCTCCTGTATTGCGCTTCTGCACCAACTGGAAAATTCTCTTTTCCGTATCCTCCAGGATAAATTCCAGACTTTCCTTTCCGGCATAACAGTTGTTGGCAATCTCTTCATTGAGCCTTATGAGCTTACGAAGTGTAGATTTCTCCGCCACAATATTCGCATAATACTTGATGTTTGCTGATGTAGGCACTGCCCGGATCAACTCGCCGATAAACTCCAGACTGCTGACCTCCGGTGGCACATCCTTCTCTCTCAGACGGTTCTGTAGTGTCACCAGATCCACAGGACTACCCTGATCATTCAGCTCTACCATGGCATCAAACACCACACCGTATTGCTTATTATAAAAATCTTCACCATAGATCAATTCTGATGCGACCACGATAGCCTCCCGGTCCATAAGCATGGAGCCGATCACCGACTGCTCCGCCTCCAGACTGTGAGGCAATACTCTCTTCAGAACTGCTTCTTCCATTGCAGGCATAATTCTCTTACCTTTCTGTTATGAATTGTTCCTTCACGCCTCTTCTACTTTCACTGTCAGTTTCCCCATCACCTTAGGATGTAACTTAACCCCCACCTCATATGCGCCAAAGCTCTTCAAACTATCCTGCAATACGATTTTCTTCTTATCAATCTCAATATTATGCTGTTCCCTGCATGCGGCAGCAATTTCCTTGGAAGACACAGAGCCAAATGTTCTTCCACCCTCTCCGGCTTTGATCTTCACCACCACCTGCTTCATTGCCAACACTTCTGCCAGTGCCTGGGCAGCTTCCAGTTGTGCCTGGGCTCTCTTATCCTCATTTGCCTTCTGCAATCTCAAGTCGTTCATATTCTTGGCATTG
>JAZRJO010000259.1:0-1837 GCA_045645825.1 Acetatifactor sp.
ATGCGCTCAACATCAGAAGTGAAGCAGATGAAAATGCAAAAAAAATAGGAAAGTTATATAAGGACTGTGGCGGTACCATCTTAGAGAGAAGAGATGGTTGGACCAAATTACAGTCCGGCAATCTCATCGGATGGGCGAAGGATGAATATCTGCTGTTCGATGAGGAGGCAGAAAACCTGGCCAATAGTGTGGGCAAGATGGTGGCACATTTGGATGATGCACTCCGTGTCCGCAAGGAAGCCGATATTGAGTCAGGTGTGTACGGTATTCTCCCCAAGGGAGAGATCGTCGAAGTAGTATCCATAGTATCCAAAGGATCCATAGAAGAGTCTGTGGAAGGATCCATAGATCAAAACAAATGGATCTGTATCGACTATGAAGGAAAGGACGGTTACGTATCTTCTGATTATGTGACTTTGGATTTTCTGATCGATACCGGTGAGACGTTGGAGGAGATCAAGGCCAGAGAGAAGGCTGAGAAGGAAGCAAAGCGTCATGTGAATTATGGTGCGTATACGACAGATGCTGATACCACCATGCTTTTGGCCGCACTGATCCATTGTGAGGCAGGCGGAGAGAGCTATGAAGGACAGGTGGCTGTAGGTGCGGTAGTCATGAACCGCGTGCGAAACAAAGCTTATCCTGACACCATCCATGGTGTGATTTATGCATCCGGTCAGTTTACGCCAGCCATGACCGGTAAATTAGATAGAGTGTTAGAATCAGGTAAGATTTACGAAAGTTGTTTCAAAGCTGCAAAGGAGGCACTTTCCGGTGTTTCCAATGTAGGTGATCTGACGCATTTTCGCCGTGTCAACGGTCGAGAAGGTCTGATCATCGGAAATCACGTATTTTACTAAAGAATCCAAGGTACATCCATGAAGAATACGTCGGATGTGCAGTCAAGGTCCCTTGCGTTATGCAGGGGACCTTTTAAAATTTACCATTGCGTATATGTCAGAAATGTAGTAAACTATAGATAACAAAAACATGGCAGGAAAGGAGGAGTAACATGGTAGAACAGATTATTTTTTGGCTTGTGCTTTTGATCGTATTGCTGGGGATTGAGATGACCACCATGGGGCTTACCACCATTTGGTTTGCAGGAGGCACTGTGATCGCGATTTTGGCGGCGCTCTTACATGCACCGATCATTGTTCAGATCGTGCTGTTCTTCCTGGTGGCACTTGTGTTGCTTATATTTACAAGACCGGTAGCAGTCAGGTATTTTAACAGGGACCGCATCAGAACCAATGTGGAGAGCATTGTAGGGAAGCAGGCCATCGTCACGGAGGAGATTGATAATCTGCAGGCTAAGGGTAAGGTGACTGTGGGTGGACAGGAGTGGACGGCCAGAAGTGTTGAGGCAGGCAAGTCCATTGAAGCAGGAGCTGTTGTAACAGTAGTATCTGTCAGCGGTGTGAAGCTGATGGTAAGTGAATCAGGAAATGTATAATTTCAGATTTCGGAGGGTATTAACAAATTTTAAGTGTGTAGAACACACAGATAGGAGTAGGGTATGGAATATATTTTAATCGCTGTTATTTTAATTTTAATCTGGGTGGCAATTTCCTGTATCAAGATTGTGCCCCAGGCACAGGCTTATGTGGTAGAGCGTCTGGGTGCTTATCAGGGCACATGGTCAGTGGGTTTCCACTTCAAGGTACCTTTTATTGATAAGGTGGCCAGAAGGGTGAATCTGAAGGAGCAGGTGGCAGATTTCCCGCCTCAGCCGGTGATCACCAAGGACAACGTTTCCGTCAAGGTCGACTCAGTAGTATTCTCCAAGGTCTTCGATCCTCAGAAGTATACATACGGAGTCGAGAACCCTATAGCG
>JAZRJO010000260.1:0-1711 GCA_045645825.1 Acetatifactor sp.
CATGATGTCCACACCGTTGCCGTACACTGCGATACGTATGCCCTGCGATAAGAAAAACTGAGCAATTCCGGCCACCAGGCGAAAGCACATCTCCACCGCCTCTTCTTTCTTCAGAATACCGGTATCCTCCACGTTAAAAAAAATTCTGATGGTCTGCAGGGAAGTATAATTCTTCTGGTTCACCTTTAAGTCACCGGTGCGGGCTGTGGCCTTCCAGTTGACGCTTCGCATATCATCATATGGTTGATATTCCCGGATGCCCCGATATTCAAAGGGATCCTCCAGCAAATGCCTTCTGGTCAGGATCTCCCCATTCAGCATCTGGAGTGACTGTTGAAATTCCGGACTTATGTATGGTTTGGGATACACGTACAGATAACACTCCTCCTGTCTGCTCTCCACCATTTGCGTGGTCAGGAATAGATCTGCAGACACCAGGTCGATGCCCAGTACTTTATAGTACCCTCTTTTCTTTGCTGTGAATGTAAGGGTACGGGTGATTTTTTCACCGCTGCCCACTTGAAACACATCGTTCCAGTAGAATAGGTCTGTTACTTTAGAACCTTCTTTGTCTGCAAAAACCAGATTCCGGTCTGTCTGAAATTTTACCTTCAACATCGGCAGCGGCAAACTTTTCCGGTTTTCTACTACCTCCAGCATCTGACCGGTATCTCCCTGGAACATTTCCGTGGAAGCAAACCTTACTTGCACTTTCAGATTCCGGTTCCAAAGCCTTTTGTATATCTGTTGCTGTATATAAAACAGCAGGAATGCAATGATTCCGATTCCGATTATTTTAGTCATGCTCCAAAATCCTCTGTAGGTACCGGTATGCTGTCAAGTATCTGTGCTACAAGTGCTTTTGTGTCATTGCCCTTACCGTAACCATAGCTTAGTACGATTCTGTGAGCCAGTACGGGCACTGCTACGGCCTTCACATCATCCGGTGTCACGAAGTTTCGGCCCTGCAGGTACGCATATGCTTTTACGCAGCGAAGGAAAGCCAGGGTTCCTCTGGGGCTGACACCCATGACAATACTGTCCCCTTTTCTGGTTCCCTCCACGATGTCTACCATATATTCTCTGATGCAAGTATGTACGAACACTTTATTAGCCTCCGACTTAGCCTGTGCCAGTTCTTCCAGACTAAGGACACTTTCAAGCTCTAAAAGGGGCTCTTTCTCCATATACCGATCCAGAATCTGAAGTTCTTCCTCTCTGCTCGGCAAACCCATGGAGAGCTTCATCATAAAGCGATCCATTTGCGCCTCCGCAAGAGGCAAAGTACCGGCTGTCTCCACCGGGTTCTGAGTGGCAATCACAAAGAAAGGCTTGCCGGGTTCGTAAGTCTCTCCGTCTATGGTTACCTGACGCTCCTCCATACACTCCAAAAGTCCCGCCTGGGTTCTTGGTGTGGCACGATTGATCTCATCTGCCAGCAGAATATTTGTAAAAACAGGACCTTTTCGCAATACAAATTCATTTTTCTGCCTGTCATAAATATTCAGTCCTGTAATGTCAGATGGAAGCAGATCCGGTGTAAACTGGATCCTGGCATACTCAGCCGTAAGAGATCTGGCCAGTGTCTTAGCCATCTTGGTCTTACCTGTACCCGGTACATCTTCCAGCAGAACATGCCCGTCTGCCAACATGGCTGTCAGTAGAAGTCTCGTCGTTTCTTCCTTTCCTACGATTACCTTGCTCATATTGC
>JAZRJO010000261.1:0-3030 GCA_045645825.1 Acetatifactor sp.
CACTTTGGCTGTATATGGTTGCCTGTTAGGTTACGAGCTGATCTCTGAAGAAATGAAGAATCCGGTTCTCAGAAAACTGGTTCAGACCATCGGTTATGTGGAAGGACTGCCTGTTGTAGTGAACCCCGGCATCCTGGATCCCAAGGAATTCATTGACACCGTAGTGAATGTGCGTATACCCAATCCTTTCATGCCGGATACTCCTCAGCGTATTGCTGTGGATACCTCCCAGAAGCTGGCTATCCGCTTCGGTGAGACCATCAAGGCTTACCAGAAGCGTGAAGATCTGAATGTGGCTGATCTGAAGCTGATTCCTCTGGTATTTGCCGGCTGGCTGCGTTACCTGATGGCCATTGATGACAGCGGCAAATCATTTACTTTGAGCCCTGATCCTCTTTTGGATGCTGCCCGTGCATATGTGGCCGGTTACAGCCTGTCCAATGATCCCAAGGATCTGTCCGGATTAGACCCGCTTCTCTCCAACGAGAAGATCTTCGGTGTAAACCTGATTGAAATCGGCATGGCAGATCTGGTAAAAGCATACTTTACTGAACTCTCTTCAGGGATTGGAGCTGTGGCTGCTACGTTGGAGAAATATATACTCTAACAGTTCATCCATGTATCATCTCTGAGGGAGCGCCCGCATATAAACAAGTCTGAAAGACTTGTTCGCAAAAAGGAGCTGCGAAGCAGCGGAGAGCCCCGAAGGGGCGATTTTGCGAATGGGCGCGTGCTGAACGTCACTCGCCGACATTTAAAAAGCCCGGAACGTGATTTACGCTATATGCGCAATTACCGTTTCAGGCTTTTATTTTTTCAATCAATTATCAATCATTTCTGATGATAACCATCCAAGAATTCTCCCATTCTTCTCATGGCATCTCTAAGTTCTTCCACCTCAGGAAGCATTACAATACGAAAATGATCCGGTACCTTCCAGTCAAATCCACTTCCGGGCACCATCAGAATATGAGTGGCATGGAGCAAATCTCTGGCAAACACTTTATCATTTGTAATACCGAATTTCTTCACGTCCAACTTCGGGAACAGATAAAAAGCACCGCTATTTTTCACAAAAGAGAGGCCGTCGATCTTCTCAAGCTCAGACACAGTCGCTTCTCTCTGTTCATAAATTCTTCCTCCCGGTCTCACCATGGATGCCGGTGTCTCCATGTCATTCATCGCTGCCGGAATCACCAGCTGTGCAAGAGTATTGGCACACAGACGCATGGATGTCAGTTGAACAATGCCCTTTCTATACTCCTCTGTCAGTGCTCTGGGACCACTGATCAACATCCAGCCACAACGATAACCGCACAGACAGTGAGACTTGGACAAACCATTCATAGTCACAACCGGCAAATCCGGCGCCAGTGCTGCTACAGATACATGCTCAAGTCCATCCATCACCAGACGATCATAGATCTCATCTGAAAAAATCAGCAGGTCATGCTCTCTTGCAATCTGGATCACCTCTTTCAGCAGCTCTTCCGGATACAATACACCCGTGGGGTTGTTAGCATTGATCAAAACGATGGCTCTTGTCTTGTCTGTGACCTTAGAACGAATATCTGCTATATCAGGATACCAGTTTGCCTTTTCATCACACATGTAAAAAACAGGCTTACCACTTGCCAGATATATAGAATTACCCCAAAGGGAATAACTGGGAGTGGGCACCAGCACTTCATCCCCGGGATTTAACAATGGCATCAATGCAAAGGAAACCACTTCGCTGACACCATTACCGATAAATACATCGTCCGGTGTGATTCCCTGGATTCCTTTTGATTTATGATATGTGCAAATGGCTTCTCTGGCTGCAGGCATACCTTTGAAATCACAATAACCTACACCCTTTTCTTCATGACCGGCAAGTGCTTCTTCAATACTCTTCGGCAAACCGAAACCAAAAGTTGCAGGATTACCTGTGTTCAACTTTAATACATTGATTCCGTTTTTCTGCATCTCCATGGCTTCTATAAATAAGGGACCTCTGATGTCTGAGTGTACGTGCATCATTCTATCTGCAATTCTTAACTGATCCATTCTTCCTCCATTCGAAGCACTCCAGTTACAGCCATTCTCTGCCAGATATGATCTCAGTAATACTGCACACCCGGTGTTCACAGAATCTTTAGCCAAACTTTAAGCTTCAACATTTTTAGTATCTTTAGAAATTATATAACAGAAGTGTAATTTTGTAAATACTTATTTCGAAACAATGCATATTGTCCGCAACTAGCAATTGACCATTTTTGAAACCTGTGCTATATTTATAAATAATGCTTATCCGTTTATCGGAAGTTACATAAAGGAGATTAAATTATGAAAGAAGCAAACATCATTTGTCAAACGGGCAACATTAACTGGAATCTGGTTCCCATGATAGCTATCGACTATTTACACAATACCCCCAGCACAGATGTCAAAGCATTTGCACAAGTCTGTTACGATGATCAGGCTTTGTATTTGCGCTTGTCGGCCCACGAAACTGAAATACGCGCTGAAGAAAAAGGTCTCTTAGGCATGCCTTGCACCGACAGCTGCCTGGAATTTTTCTTTTCTCCTATGGAGAACGACCTGCGCTATTTTAATCTGGAATTCAATCCTAACAAGTGTCTTTTTCTGGGATTTGGTTCCGGAATTGATGATTTAGTACGACTAGTGATCAGTGAAGAAGAACAGGCACAGCTTTTTAATCCTCAAGTCACTTACCTTCCTGATGGTTGGGCGATCACCTATCAGATTCCTTACAGCTTTATTCGTCGTTTCTTCCCTGACTTTGCTGTAATTCCCGGCAAAACAATACGTGCCAACTTTTATAAGTGTGCCCCCAAAGCAACTCCCAAACACTCCTTGACATGGAATCCTATTACTCCCAAAAAGCGTAGCTCTTTCCATGCGCCGGAGGAATATGGTGTGCTAAAATTTATATAATCATACACCTTTTATACTTCATCTTGATCCAGACAAATAATGAAAGCTCATTCAGCATGGTCTTTACTGAATGAGCTTTCTTGTGTCAAA
>JAZRJO010000262.1:0-2808 GCA_045645825.1 Acetatifactor sp.
TCTCCTGAACGCGAAGAACACCCAGACGAAGGTTCTGGGTGGCAATGAGTGCATCGTTGTCAAACAGGGATATCTGGATACTGCCCCCTCCGATATCCACGATGGCAGTTCTCTCTTCTATAATCTTGCGAAAAGTCTCTCCTCTGGATGCAATAGACTTATAATCCAGGAATCTCTGCTCCGAATTACTCAGCACCTCCAACCGGATTCCTGTTCTCTGGGCGATCTGATCCAAAACAATGGTGGTATTTTCTGTCTCTCTTATGGCACTGGTACCATAAGCCCGGTATTCATCCACCTGATAAGATTTCATAATCTCTGAAAATTTACGCAGCGCTCTACACAGTTCATCCATTTTCTCCGGACTGATCTTGCCATCAGCATAGGTATCTGTTCCCAGATCCAGCCGCTGACCCACATGATCGATCTCCCTGATATGATTCTTCCCTGTAAATTCGAAAATCTTCATGGACAGTTCAAAACTCCCCACATCAATTGCTGCAAATGTCTTTACACCCATTACCTTACTTCCCCAACAAATAATCAATAAACTGCTGTGCAGTACGCCCGGACAAACCGCCGTGGGTAAGTTCCCACTTATTGGCCTCCAACAAAAGCTCATCTTCCGGCATCTCTATCCCATAACGCTCCGCAAGCACCTTCACAATATTCTGGAACTGCTTCTTATCCGGTTTGCCGAAATAAATAGTCACACCGAATCTTGCCACCAGTGACAGTTTCTCCTGCACGGTGTCGCTGGTATGCATATCCTCTCTGATCTCTTCTTTGTCCTTATAATTCTCACGGATCAGATGACGGCGATTGGAGGTGGCATAAATCAGCACATTCTCAGGCTTGCGCTCTAAGCCTCCTTCAATCACAGCCTTCAGGTATTTATACTCAATTTCAAATTCTTCAAAGCTCAGATCATCCATATAAATAATAAATTTATAGTTACGATTCTTGATCTGGGTGATCACATCATTCAGATCCTGGAACTGATGCTTATATACCTCAATAATACGAAGCCCTCTGTCATAATATTCATTAGCTATGGCCTTGATACAGGAAGATTTACCGGTTCCTGCATCACCAAACAACAGACAGTTATTGGCTTTCTTCCCTTCCACAAATGCCACCGTATTGTCCCGTAGCTTTTGCTTGGGAATCTCATAGCCTACCAAGTCATCCATATGCACATGGGCAATGTTCAAAATAGGGTCAATATGCACACCCTCCTCATCTCTGGAGATACGGAAAGACTTATGTAATCCAAATTTACCTACGCCGTACTCCTTATAGAACTGGGTCAGAGTGTCCTTCATCTCTTCTGCCGTATGATCATTACAGAACTTCTCTGCCAATTCACAGATACGTTTACAGATGCGCTTGTTGTACACTTTGCTCTCCTGTTTACTGCTCACATAGTCCTGCACCAACTCAAATTCCGGTACAGACAGTTTCTCCATCATGGGAGCAAAGTCAAAATCATAAAATTCCTTAAAAATCACAATATCATGTAATGCAGCCTTGTTGATCGTCCCTTCGATAGCGCCTCTGATCTCACAACCTTTGGAATAACTGTTTTCATTATTTACCAACATGTTAGCCAGGTAACAATGCCAAAGATTTCCATAAAACCCATAATTACCGGCTAATTCAATGAGCTTATGGACACACTCATAAAACAATGCAGACATATCCTCCACATTATAATATTCATCCTGATAATGCTCCATAAGCCATGCCATATCATAGAGCAGATCCCCATCCTCAAACTCTCTGTATACGATCAATTCCTGTTCTCTCATTTCCTATTTATCCTTTCCGGCTTTTAGTAATTTCCCAGAATCTTCATATTTCTGGCCTCATCCCGAAGGCCACGCAATGCATTTTTTACTGCGCCATCAGCCAGATTACCCTCAAAATCCACAAAGAACCGATACTCCCAGGTCCGATCCTCTATAGGACGGCTTTCAATCTTACACAAATTCAAATTATTAAAAATAAAGTGTGACAACATATGATATAGCGAACCACTTCTGTGAGGCACCTCAAAACAAATGCTCACCTTCTTCGCATCCTTGCAGAATATTTTCTGGTTCGTCACAATAATGAATCTGGTGGAATTGTTCTCCTCCTGATTCACACCCTGCTTAAGCACCTCAAGGCCATAAATCTGTCCTGCCAGCTCACTGGCAATGGCTGCCTGGGTCTTGTCTCCTTCCTCTGCCACCTTTCTGGCCGCAAAGGCATTATTCTTCATACTGATCTGATTCCAGTCATGATTTTGCAGATACTTAGCGCTCTGCATCAGAGACTGGGGATGAGAATATACGGTTCTGATATCCTCCTCCCTGCTTCCCGGTACTCCAAGCAGACAATGCTCGATCTTGATGATCTGCTCCCCTACGATATAATTCTCAAATTCCACCAAAAGGTCATAAATCTCACTGACCATACCTGCCGTAGAATTCTCAATGGGAAGCACCGCAAAATCAGCACTGCCCTCGTCAATGGCACTCATGGCATCCCTGAAGCTGTCCACATGAAAGCTACTGATCTGATCGCCAAAATACTGCATCATGGCAGCATGAGAATAGGCTCCCTCTGCTCCCTGGAACACTACTCTGGCTTTCACCTTATCAAGCTCCTCCACACCGATAAAAGGCAACTTACCCAGGCTTCCATGCTCTGCCAGAATCTGATACTGCATCTTACGACTCATGGACATGATCTGTTCAAATAACTCCTCGATACCATGACTGTTGAAATCATTATGAGTCAGAGATTTCACTTTGCCAAGCT
>JAZRJO010000263.1:0-5473 GCA_045645825.1 Acetatifactor sp.
AATACATTGGTAGCGCCGGCTTCCCGGATGCGGTTTAACATATACGCATTGTCGCCTGCTGCTCCTGCAGTGGTATTGTCACCGGAATCGGAAAGAAATACTTGTCTTTCCTCATCTTCCATAGCACGCCTGATTGCTTCCTTGGGTTCTACCGCCTCTATAAGGAATTTGGAATCATGCCTTACCTCGTAGAACTTTTTCGCCAGTGCCTCCGCACATCTTGCTGCCACTTCGGTATCCGATTCGTGGGTTACGATCATATTAGGACCCATGTAAGGCTCATCGATCCAGGGCTGTCCGTTGAATACCTGCACACTCATCATGCCGGGTATCGTCCGTTCCATCTCTTCTGCCATCTCCATGATGCCTTTCAACGGTTCCAGGCTTGTCTGCACTGCATCCCCACAGATCACCACATTGGCACGCGCCAACTGAGGTCTTGGAAGAATCTGTTTGTCAATACAATTAAACAACAGTCTCATAGCTCTCTGCTCGGTTTCTTCCCTGTCACAGTGCGGTGCTGTTCTGTATCCGGTGATACAGTTGCATAAAAGGGGGATCTGATCACTGTTATCTGCGTGAAAATCCATGGCCACCGAAATAGGTATCTCGTATCCTACCTTCTCACGAATGGTACACAGCAAAAACTCCTCTGCAGAACCGATACCTTCCACACACATGGCACCATGCAGATAAAGCCAGATACCATCCAACCCTTCTGCCGGCATACGGCTTACCATGTTATCAATCAGTCGCAGGTAATCTTCACGGATCACTGCTCCTCCCGGCAATGCATGGGCATATATGGTGGGAACAATCTCACAATTACGCTCTTTCAGCATATCTGTCACTGCGATTTTCTCATACATGGCCTCATCTTCTGCGTAGTCAAAATCCTCAAACCTTGTATGTACAGGTGTCAGACTATTTCCTTCGCACAGCATTGCGCCTACTGCTATCTTCATCCTCTCACCTCCTCGTCTAATTCACCCTAAAATGATAAATCAGAATGACAAAAATAATGAAGCTTCACTTCATAATCATTATATAATTCTTTACCCAAAACTTCTTTACAAAATTTACAACTTTATTTACACTTTCATCAATCCGATTTTTCAATCCCCCCTCTTGAAAATCCTTAGATTCTGCATTATAATAAAAAAGTAACCAACCGCTTTGCAAACTTCGCAGAAAGGATGCCCACCATGCAGTATGTTTTGAAAGACTTTCAGGAAGCTGTGAATGTCACACGCCTTGCCAATATTCATTATTTTGAGTTTTCCAAACGTTTCCACGGCAAGCCGGACAGCCATCCTTTCCGTGAATTAGTATACATCGACAACGGCTGCATTACCGTAGTATCCGATCACTACAATGGTGATTTATGTAAAGATCAGATCATTATACATAAGCCCGGCGAAAATCACTACTTAGTATGTACCGATGCCAAGCCCCCCAATGTGGTGGTCATCGGTTTCGAATGCGATTGCCCTGAGTTGGATCAATTTGCTTATGCTCCTACTGCACTGTCACAACCTATGCGGTTGCAGCTGTCTGAAATCATAAAAGAAGGCAATACTGTTTTTGCACTTCCCTATAATCTTCCTTATCAGGAGGATATGAAGAAGCGCTCTTCTTTCCCTTTTGGCGCAGATCAGATGGTCCGTTTGCAGCTGGAGCTTTTGCTGATCCGCCTGATCCGCAGCAAGACTCATGAGACACCGATTGTTACACAGATTTTCGGTGATGCTCCCACATATTTGGAAGAAATACGCCGCTATATTGATGAGAATTTCTGCCAGAATATCCGTTTGGATGATCTATGTGTGTTATTTACCACCAACAGAACTACTCTTTGCAATCAATTCCGCGATGTTTATGGAGTTACCATTATTGAATACATCAATAAACTACGAATACGCAGAGCCAAATCCCTGTTACGGGAAGAGAAACTGAATACCACTCAGATTGCTTTCCAGGTGGGTTTCAACTCCTTACACTATTTTAGCCAGACCTTCAAAAAATATGAGGGGATTACGCCTACAGAGTACCGGGCAACGATCAAATCCCGGTTTGAGAATTGATTTCTTACAAATCAGTCTTCAGACTGACGATTCGCACAATATTGATTATTGCAGCCTGCACAGATACCTTCACATATACTGTTGGTATCTGTTGTCAATTCCGCTCTAAAGACCACACTTTTTCTTGGGGTTAAACAATATGCCTCATTGCAGGTAACTGAATCACATGCCGAAGATGTCAGAATCTTTCGCATCTGTTTCAGTGGCAGTCTCGCACCATCTCCACAGAAAAGATATCTTTTCACATGAAAATCAGTATTGACCGCCACCCAAGCATTGAATGCAACGTAAGCCTCCAGAAGCAATTCCTCTGCAATAACTTCTGTCATGTAACATTCCACGAAATTTCCCAAGGAAGTATACTTCTCCTGAAGCTTATCAATACCGCCGCCCAACGTCATGACTACATTCATTGTCATGGTATCCCCCGCACCTGTGTCAACATGATCCGACCAAAATCCACACTGACCACGCAGGGCATAATTCATCTGCCCGGCCACCTGACAGAGCGTTTCCATATCCTGTTCCGTATAATGATATTTTTGACGAACCCGCTTTAAAAGTGCAGGCTGTACTGTTATCTGTAACTCGGTCATGGTCTTTTACTGAATCGAAAGCACTTTGTAATCCTGATCTTCCACAGTCTTCTTCAGTACCTCATCAGCAAGCTCTTTATTCAGCTTCACCACTGCAGTCCCCTCTGTATGGCTGACTACCGCCTCTGTTACTTCTGCAAGCGCCTCCAGACATTTCTTTACTCTTGCCTCACAATGTCCACACATCATTCCTTCGATCTTCATTGTCTTTTCCATTTTTTTGTCCTCATCTTTCTTTCTATTCTGTTTCCTTTTGCCGGGTTTATCCTTGCCGGTATCATGGATCTTTAGCAGATTCAATCTAAGAGCATTGCTTACCACACAGAAGCTGGATAAGCTCATGGCTGCAGCTCCAAACATGGGATTCAGTTGCCAGTGAAACAGCGGAATCCACAGACCTGCTGCCAAAGGAATCCCGATCACATTGTAAAAGAATGCCCAGAATAGGTTCTGGTGAATATTCTTAAGTGTTCCACGACTCAATCGGATAGCAGCAGGCACATCACTCAATCTGTTCTTTACCAGCACCACATCTGCCGCATCGATGGCGATATCCGTACCGGCGCCGATAGCAATGCCGATATCTGCTCTGGTAAGAGCCGGCGCATCGTTGATACCGTCACCTACCATGACCACCTTGCCGTTTTCCTGTAGGGAACGGATGACGCTTTCTTTCCCTTCCGGCAAAACGCCGGCAATGACCTCATCCACTCCGACCTGTGCACCAATAGTTGTCGCCGTGCGCTCATTGTCACCTGTCAGCATCACCACACGGATCCCCATGTTTTTCAGTTCTTTTACTGCCCGTGGGCTGTCCTCTTTGATCACATCTGCTACTGCGATCATACCTATTACCCGGTCTGATTTAGCAAAAAACAGAGGAGTCTTTCCCTGAGACGCCAATCTCTCCGATGCTTCTTTCAGCCTTTGGGGAACACCGGCTTTGCTGCTTACAAATTTATAGTTACCGCCAATCAGGCTCTCACCCTGATACACTGCAGACAGTCCATTTCCCGGCAGTGCTGTAAAATCCTCTACTTCTATGGAAGCAATCTGCTTTTGTTCCGCATACTCCATGATCGCCTTGGCCAGAGGATGCTCACTTTTCCTTTCCAGAGAATGAGCACAAGATAACAGCGTGTTTTCCGCCACTCCTTCTGCTGTGATGATATCCGTCACCTTAGGTTCACCGCTGGTAATGGTTCCTGTTTTATCTAAAACCACAATCTTAGCTTTACCTGCTTCCTCCAAGGAAACTGCGGTCTTGAACATAATGCCGTTCCTTGCCCCCAAACCATTGCCTAGCATAATGGCAACCGGTGTGGCAAGCCCTAACGCACAAGGACAGCTGATCACCAACACTGAGATACCACGGGCAAGGGCAAAACCCATACTTTCTCCCGCAATCATCCATCCTGCAACGGTCACCAGGGCGATGACGATAACTGCAGGCACAAAGACACCGGATACTTTATCTGCCACTTTGGCAATGGGCGCCTTGGTAGCCGCCGCATCGCTGACCATTTGAATGATCTGAGACAGCGTAGTATCCTCACCCACTCTGGTGGCTTCACATTTAAGGAAACCTGACTGATTTACCGTCGCTTGGGACACTGTGTCCCCTACGGTCTTATCCACAGGTATGCTTTCACCGGTCAGCGCAGCCTCATTCACTGCACTGTTGCCACTCAGAACCACACCATCCACCGGAATATTTTCTCCGGGCCGCACCAAAAAAACATCACCTTTCTGCACCTGCTCTATGCCCACTTCTGTCTCAAGACCGCCTCTGATCACCACCGCAGTTTTGGGCGCCAGCTTCATCAAACTCTTCAATGCATCCGTAGTTTTTCCTTTTGACCTGGCCTCCAACATCTTTCCCACAGTGATCAACGCCAGAATCATAGCTGCCGATTCAAAATAAAACTCATGCATATAAGCCATGACACCTTCCGTATCACCTTTCACCTGGGCATTTGTCATAGCAAACAGCGCATATGTGCTATACACAAAAGCCGCACCTGAGCCAAGCGCCACCAACGTGTCCATATTGGGTGCCTTGTGCAGCAGACTTTTAAAGCCACTGATAAAAAACTTCTGATTGATCACCATGACCGCCACAGTCAACAACAACTGAAGCAACCCCATAGCAATATGATTCTGCGCAAAAAACGCCGGCACCGGCCAGTTCCACATCATATGCCCCATGGAAAAATACATTAACACAATCAAAAATCCCACAGACGCGATCAATCGTTTTTTTAACACAGGTGTCTCCAGATCCTCCAAGCCATCCCGATCCGCCCGGACACTACTCACTGCACCCGCTCCTGCCTTATTGACTGCTCCGGCTGCCTTTTTATCTAAACTATTTCTCTTTAATGCTGCACCATATCCTGCATCCTCAACAGCCCTGATAACCTCCCCGGCATCTGCCTGCCCTTCCACTCCCATGGAATTCGTCAACAGACTTACCGAACAGGATCTAACCCCGGGAACCTTCATTACCGCCTTCTCCACCCTGGCACTACAAGCCGCACAGCTCATCCCCGTTACCACATATTGCTCCATCATATTCTCCTATCTATCTCAACCATTCCTTAACACTCATCTTATTACTTTACGTCTAACTTTAACAAATCAAACATCATCATTATATCCCCTCCCCAAAAATATTTCAAGTAAAAAACTTTCACTCCTCCATCACCCGAGTTGATATTCCGCGCCCTGCCACAACAGCCGTCTGCATGCTGCCTTCCGGGGGGGGGGTGGGGCAGGGCGGGGAATCGTAAC
>JAZRJO010000264.1:0-1723 GCA_045645825.1 Acetatifactor sp.
CTGTATCTTTGTATTTGCTTAGTATATGCCTATGTTAAAGTCTTACTTCGTCTCTGATGTGCATTTAGGTCTGCAGGTTGGTGATCCCGCAGAAAGAGAGTCTCGTTTTGTGGCTTTCCTGCGTTCGCTTCCTGAGGAGACGGAGTCGCTATATCTTTTGGGTGATGTCTGGGACTTCTGGTATGAGTATAGAGATGTAGTTCCTAAAGGCTATATAAGAGTGTTCTCGGCTTTGCAGGATCTGATGGACAGAGGGGTGAGTGTGTATTTCTTTCAAGGTAATCACGATGTGTGGACTTATTCCTACTTCGAGGAATTAGGAATGAAGAAACTCTCGCAGCCATATTGTGTGGAAATTGCAGGAAAGACCTTCTGTCTTGGTCATGGAGATGGCCTAGGTCCTGTTCCGTTTGGATATCGTTTCCTGCGCGGTTTATTTCATAACCGTCTGGCTCAGTTCCTTTTCAGTTTACTTCACCCATGGATTGCCTTCCGTTTTGGAAACGGGTGGTCTAAAGGGAATAGACTGTCTCACGATAAGGAATATGTCTTCCGTGGAGAAGATGAGCCGCTTTATAAATTTGCTGAGAGTTTTTCCAGGGAAAATAAGGTTGATTACTTTGTTTTCGGACATTATCACGAAAGTGTCGACCTTGAACTTTCATCCGGCTCTCGTCTTCTGATTCTTGAGGATTGGATAACTTCGTCGCCCTTCATCTGTTTTGACGGAGAAGCTATAACCCGTTTCTGATTTACAGGTATTTTTCTGGAATAGGTAGCACTGGAGGATCTTTCCAGAAAAGAGACCAATAGAATGCAGGAAAGTCTCCTGCTTCCCATATTTTTACAAGTTCCTCCGTTGCCTTGTCTTCTCCCTCCGGGTCATAAGGCTTTTTCAGGTCGGAGCCGAATATCTTTGCGATTCCCTGCCAGAACCCCGCTGCGATTCCGCTTTTATATCCTTTGATGATGTTGTACGAGGATTTTCCGACTTCTCTGTCGACGAGCTTCATGATCAGTGCGCCCTGGCTGACAGTGAGCTGCTTCATCTGACCTTCAAACACCTCGAACAGTTCTTTCTGAACCTGATTTACGTACTTTTCTCTCTTTACGCCTTTCAGGTTGTCGGCTGCTATTGTGCTGTCAGCTGTGGCTACAAGTTTCTTGGCCACGAGTGCGTATGGGTATGACTTGCTGAAATTGTGCACCAGTCTGTAGTACTTTCTCCACTCTCTACCTTTCTGCTTTGGTACGCGGGAGTAGACTTTGGATGGATTTATATGATCCACATATATGGTGTCCTTTCCTTCGACAATATATTTCATTATGCCGGTCTGTTGGGCGCGGCAATCGAAGCATGCCATGGCGAATAAGATTGTTGCCATGGATACTATATAATATATATGCCTTTTAACAGTCATGACGCAAAAATAATAAAAGGGGCAGCTTCTGCAAAATCCTTGCTATAAATTATCCGCATTCTTCTTTGATTCGGCGTTGGTCGAAAATGCAGGAATAAATATTTTAACAATGTTCGTAACTGCATGAAAATGGGCGTTTTAAGTTTCGAAAAATTCGGTCGAAAATGTTGTGAAAAAATGCAAATAATATTTGTATTTCAGATTTTTTTTGTATCTTTGCAACCCAATAATTGAGGACGACTCCGCCCAACCAGCTGATACTCAATTAATTAGGGATATTGTGAAATATTTTCATTAAAAGT
>JAZRJO010000265.1:0-7345 GCA_045645825.1 Acetatifactor sp.
ATCAAGGAACTCTTGCGAAAGGCGGTATATGATACGGAAAGAGGAATGGGTGCATATCAGGCGGTGATAGAGGAGGATGCCCTTGATTTTCTGGCAGATATCTCAGGCGGAGATGCCAGACATGCGCTGAATGCTATTGAACTAGGGGTAATGACTACCCAGAGAGGTGCTGACGGTCTGATTCATATCACCCTTGCGGTGGCCCAGGAGTGTATCCAGAAAAGAGCAGTCAGATATGATAAAAACGGAGATAATCACTATGATACCATATCTGCATTTATCAAAAGCATGCGTGGCTCTGACCCGGATGCGGCAGTTTATTATCTGGCCAGAATGCTTTATGCCGGGGAAAGTGTAACTTTTATCGCCCGCAGGATTATGATCTGCGCATCAGAGGATGTGGGGAATGCAGATCCAAATGCGTTGGTGGTGGCTGTGAATGCTTCTCTGGCTGTGGAACGAGTGGGTATGCCGGAGGCACAGATCATTCTGGCGCAGGCAGTCACTTACGTGGCAAGTGCGCCAAAGAGCAATGCAGCATGCAACGCAGTTTTTCAGGCCATGGCGGAAGTGGAACAGACAGGCAATCTGCCCATCCCTACACATTTGCAGGATGCCCATTACAAAGGAGCGGCAAAATTGGGACATGGAACAGGTTATAAATATGCTCATGATTATCCCAATCATTACGTGGAGCAGCAGTATCTGCCCTATGAATTGAATGGTAAAGAATTTTATTGTCCTACAGGCAATGGTTATGAAGTAAAAATCAAGGATCATATGCGTAGGATACGCAAAGAGGCCGGACAGAGTGGAAATCAGTATGAAAGCGTGGAATAAAAAAGCGTGGAATAAAAAAGAGGGCGATTCCATTTAGGGAATCGGCCTCTTCAACTTAGAATAGCTGCTCGATTAAATATTTATAAATATCCTGATTCTTTTTCTGCCAGTTATCACAGATAGAGGCAGCCATTTCCTCTATGGGAACGGAAAGGGTGATGTCGATCAGGTTGATGCCGCGATCCTTGGCAACCAGGTGAGCCTCGTATTCACCGGAGGTTGATTTATAATAATCGCCGATGACGGATACTTCGTTGCGCAAGGTGAATTCATTCTTGCGCAGATATTCGTTTGCATCCGCTTTGATAGCATCACTGATACGGTTTTCAAAGAACTGCAGTGTCTCCCGGCCTTCCTTGGTAATGTCCAGGTGGGTCCTGTTGCGGATGGTCTGTCCTGCAATAAGCCCGGCTTCTGTCAGTTCGTTGATCACCTGCTGTAAAGTCAGGAAATTGGTATAGTCCCTGTCCAATATGAAATCGCTTATCTGGGCAGTAGTGAGAGGGAAGGAAACCCTGTTTAACATATAAAGTACGATTAATTTATATAGAGTGAGTGGATCATGAAGCATAAGTCTTTCCTCCGAATTTTTGGTGTTGTTTAATCACAGTGAAGTCTTCCCTGGAAGTTCCCGCGGCTGCGCATAAGTGTGTGCAGGGAGTTTAGCACATCTCTCTTATTAAGGCTCCAAAGCGGTGCCAGTGTCAATTCCTTCGGCCCATCGCCGGTTACTCTGTGGATCACGGTCTCAGGATGTAAAATCTCCAGACAATGTATCAGAATATCCAGATAAGCATCCTTGGATAATGTCTCAAAGGCGCCTGCTTTATATAAAGTGGCAAGGTCCGTTCCTTCCAGTACATGAAGGAGTTGCAGCTTGATGCCAAAGGGTCTGCAGCTGTTCAGATAACGGATGGTAGCATACATATCCTCCGGTGTCTCACCGGGAAGTCCCAGGATCACATGCACAATGGTGGGTATGGCGTGCTCCGAAAGTCTTTGAAAGCAGTCTGCAAAGCAGGCAAGATTGTAACCCCGGCGGATAAATGCAGCAGTTTTCTCATGCATAGACTGTAATCCAAGCTCTACCCAGATAAACTTTCGGGGATAGCGCTGCTTTAATGAGGAAAGAAGTGCAAGTACTTCTTCAGGTAGACAGTCCGGTCTGGTGGCTATGGAAATGCCGCAGATATCAGGATGGTCAAGGGCCTGTGAATAAATCTGTTCCAGATACTCTATTGGGGCATAGGTATTGGTGTAGGCTTGAAAGTAAGCGATCAAATAAGATCCTACTTTTTTGGCTTTAAAAAGGGATAAGCCCTCCGTGAGCTGATCGTGTATGCTTTTGCCCCGAATGCTTATCGCAAAATCACCGCTTCCCCCTGCACTGCAGAAAATACAACCACGACTGTCCAGAGTGCCGTCACGGTTGGGACAGGTCATATGGGCATCCAGTGCAATTTTGTAACACTTATGTTTATAAGTATGTTTACAATAGGCATCCAGTGAATAATAAGGTTTGCCAAGCCAGAAGTCAGGGAAATTCTTTGTGGGGGTCAAAATAAGTGCCTCTTTTCCTATGCTTTGCCAGTGTGTGAACTGATAATAGTATACGGTAAAAAACATGATTGTGCAAGCACTTTTGTACTTGCTATTTGGAAATAAAAGAGTTATAATGTCTCTAGCGTGATAAATTAAGTCATAAAGTCAAGGTCTCGCGTCAAAGACACATCTTGATGAATTATTGTTGAACACCCCCCAAAAAATTAAGGTTTTTATATTATATATGTAATTGGATGAGTGATTTCATGAACTCATTTTCAGTATATTTTCAGGAGGAATCGAATGAGAGAGAAGTATGAATCGTTACAGCTTGCACAGCTGAAAGAACTTGCCAAAGCTAGGGGATTAAAGGGGATCTCTATTATGAAAAAGGCAGATTTGGTCGATCTGATGTTAGCAGAAGACGAGAAAGATAAGGCGAAAGCTGAAACTGCTCCCAAGCCCAGAACCATCGTGAAGGTGAACAACGACTTCCAGAGAAAACCGGAATCCAGGATCAGTTATGTGCGTAACGAAAGCCAATCCGTGTCCAGAGTGGAAGGCGGTTCCAACAGATACGAAGGCTCCGGCAATGGTAATTACGGTAGAAGCAATACAGTAACTAATAATAGTTTTAGAAGAAATGACAATCTCAGGGGTGATAATACAGCCCGGGAAAATAAACAGGATAACCGTAACGATAATGTTGATGTTACAGAAGCAATTGAACGTCAGCAGCGTACTTACCGTCCACAGGAAGTATACGATGAGAGTCAGTATCCCAAGGATTTGGACAGTGGTGTGGAAGCCAGCGGTATTCTGGAAGTTATGCCGGACGGATATGGTTTTATCCGCTGCGAGAATTATATGCCCGGTGAAAACGATGTGTATGTGGCACCCAGTCAGATCAGACGTTTCGGTTTGAAGACCGGTGATATTTTGAAAGGAAATAAGAAGGTCAAGACTCAACAGGAGAAATTCAGCGCCCTTTTGTTTGTACGTTCTGTCAACGGTTATACCACCGAGGAAGCTGCCAGAAGAATGAACTTTGAAGATATGACACCTATTTTCCCGGATGAGAGGATTAATTTGGAGACTCCTGGTTGTAGTGTGGCTATGAGAGTCATGGATTTGATCAGCCCTGTGGGTAAGGGACAGCGTGGTATGATCGTATCCCCCCCGAAGGCAGGTAAGACCACACTGTTAAAAGAGGTTGCAAAGTCCATTCTGCGCACCAATCCTCACATGCATATGCTGATCCTTTTGATCGACGAGCGTCCTGAGGAAGTTACTGATATCAAGGAAGCTATCGTAGGAGAGAATGTAGAAGTGATCTACTCTACTTTCGATGAATTGCCGGAGCATCATAAGAGAGTGTCTGAGATGGTAATTGAGCGTGCGAAGCGCCTGGTAGAGCACAAGAAGGATGTTGTGATCCTGATCGATAGTATCACTCGTCTCACCCGTGCGTATAACCAGGTGGTGCCCCCCAGTGGACGTACTTTGTCAGGTGGTCTGGATCCGTCCGCTTTGCATATGCCTAAGAGATTCTTTGGTGCAGCCCGTAATATGCGTGAAGGCGGCAGTCTGACCATTTTGGCTACTGCACTGGTGGATACCGGAAGTAAGATGGATGACGTAGTATACGAGGAATTCAAAGGAACCGGTAACATGGAAATGATCCTTGACCGTAAATTGTCCGAGAAGCGTATCTTCCCTGCTATCGATATTGCCAAATCCGGTACCAGAAGAGAAGACCTTCTATTGACGCCGGACGAGCTTGATGCCATTAATATCATGCGTAAGGCATTGAATGGACTGAAGCCTGACGAGGCTGCTGATAAGATTTTAGATATGTTTTCGCGTACCAGAAACAATCGTGAATTTGTTTCGCTGGTAAGAAAGAATAAATTTTTGTAAAAAAAGGTGTAAAAAATTCCAATTAGTACTTGCATCTTTCGCTATCATGTGTTACAATAACAACGCTGTTTGTGGTTCCATAAGCAGTGAGGATGAGAACAAAGAATTAAGTGATATGAATATAGAGAGGTGAAAGAAATGAGAGAAGGAATCCATCCCGCTTATTATCAGGCTACCGTAACATGTAACTGTGGCAACACATTTGTAACCGGTTCCACCAAGAAGGAGATCCACGTAGAAGTTTGTTCCAAGTGTCATTCATTCTACACCGGTCAGCAGAAGACTGCCAGAACCGATGGACGTATTGATAAGTTCAACAGAAAGTACGGCGTTAAATAAGACGATTCAAAAGGTTGAGGTAGTTAGGTATCTCAACCTTTTCTCTTCTTATGGTAAATGAATGCTAGAGGAACCAGGAGGTTTTGCCCATGGCTAAAAAATGTAGAGGATGCTACTCCGGAATCGGCGGACAGGCTGTGCTGGAAGGCATTATGATGAAAAATAAAGAAAATTATGCAGTGGCAGTTCGCAAGCCGGACGGAGAGATTGCAGTGGAGCTTGAGAATTTTCAAGGTGTGCTGCATGGCAGTAAAATAAAAGAGATTCCGTTTGTCAGGGGAATTTTTAATTTCATAGATTCTCTGATACTGGGAACCAAGGCACTGAATTATTCGGCATCTTTTTATGAAGAAGTAAATGATGAGCCGGCAAAGCCCGCTAAAATGTCAAAGGAAACAGCTGACAAATTGACGAGCGTATTTGTAACAGTGTTTGCCTTACTTTTAGCCATTGGTATTTTTATTGTATTGCCTTATTATATTTCTTCTTTGCTGGATGATTTTATCCGCAATCGTTCTCTGTTATTGATTTTGGAAGGTGCGCTGCGCATTTTGATTTTTATCATATATGTGTCCGGTATCAGTATGATGAAAGATATCCGCCGACTTTTTCGATACCACGGTGCAGAGCACAAATGTATCAACTGTATTGAGCGTGGTAAGCCGTTAACTGTGAAAAATGTCATGCGTTGTTCCAGATTGCATAAGAGATGCGGGACCAGTTTTATTTTCTTTGTTTTGTTTGTAAGTATCATTATTTCTTTCTTTATCTTGGTGGAGAATCCGGTGCAGAAAGTGCTTTTGCGTATTTTGATGATGCCGCTGGTGGCAGGGATTTCTTATGAGATCATTCGTCTGGCAGGGCGCAGTGATAATATCATCGTGCAGCTTCTGTCAATGCCCGGAATGGCCATTCAGCGAATGACTACGAAGGAGCCTGATGAAGCCATGGTGGAAGTGGCCATTACTGCTGTGGAGGCTGTATTTGACTGGAAAGGATATCTTCAGGAGAACTTTGGATATGAGCCGGAGGAACTGAGTGAATGGACGGGATACGAAGAGGACGTATGAATTATCGGGAGTCCTTTGAAGAAGGACGGCGCATACTGACAGATGCTAAGATACAGGAAGCGGATCTGGATGCCAGATTGCTTTTGGAATATGTCTGCGGTACCAGGCGGCATGATCTGCTGGTTCATGGTGACAGAGATGTGACCAAGGATCAGCTTGATAAGTACTTTTTGCTTATAGGGCAGCGGGCAAAGCATATTCCTTTGCAGCATCTGACAGGTACACAGGATTTTATGGGTCTTACTTTTCAGGTGAATGAGCATGTGCTGATTCCCAGGCAGGATACAGAGATTCTGGTGGAAGAGGTGTTAAAAGAGTTACATGACGGAATGCGGATTCTGGATATGTGCACAGGTTCCGGCTGCATCCTGATCAGCTTACTCCGGTATTCCAACGATTGTGTGGGAGTCGGGGCGGATATCTCTGAAAAAGCCCTTCTTGTAGCCGGTGAAAATGGAAAAAAGATACTTGGAGATCATGATGTAAAGTGGATTCACAGTGATCTGTTTGAGAAGGTGGAAGGAAAATTTGACAGAATTGTATCCAACCCGCCGTATATACGCTCTAAAGTGATAGATACCTTGATGCCGGAAGTGCGGGAGCATGAACCGTTATCTGCATTAGATGGAAGTGAGGATGGTTTGGTTTTTTATCGAAGAATCATAAAAGAAGCTCCCCAATATCTGGAATGTGGTGGTTCGTTGTACTTTGAGATCGGTTATGATCAGGCGAAAGATGTGAAATGCCTGATGGAAGAAGCCGGGTTTGTTGATGTAGAAGTGGTGCAGGACTATGCGGGACTTGATCGTGTGGTGTATGGCACATATGTAAAGTAAGGTGGCGCGCAAAAAGCGCAGTAGTTTGGCGCAGGCAGCGCGGAAATGAGGAAGACTATGTTTGATAAGTTAGAGGATCTGCTGATCCGTTTTGAAGAAATCATGGGAGAATTGAACGAGCCCACAGTTACCGAGAATCAGAATAGATTCCGCAAGCTGATGAAGGAGCAGAGTGACTTGACTCCCATTGTGGAAGCTTATAAAGAATATAAAGCCAGCAAGCAGGACATTGAGGATTCCCTGATGATGCTGGAAGAGGAATCAGACGAAGAGATGCGTGAGATGATCAAGGAGACTCTTTCTGACAGCCGCAAGCGTGTGGAGGAATTGGAGCAGGAGCTGAAAATCCTGCTGCTACCCAAGGATCCTAATGATGATAAGAACGTAATCGTGGAGATCCGTGCCGGCGCCGGCGGTGATGAAGCCGCTTTGTTTGCAGCAGAAATGTATCGGTTGTATGTGCATTTTGCAGAGAAACAGCGCTGGAGAGTGGAGACCATGAATGTGGATGAGATCGGCATTGGTGGTATGAAGGAAGTAAACTTTATGATCACAGGACAGGGTGCTTACTCTAAGTTAAAATACGAAAGCGGCGTGCATCGCGTACAGCGTGTACCGGAGACTGAGTCCGGCGGGCGTATTCATACCTCTACCATAACTGTAGCAGTGATGCCTGAGGTGGAAGATGTGGATGTAGTCATCGACGAAAAGGATATTCGTATTGACGTCATGCGCGCCTCCGGTAATGGTGGACAGTGCGTAAATACCACGGACTCTGCAGTGCGTCTGACACACTAT